>NZ_CP033222.1 GCF_004006175.1 Parasedimentitalea marina | reverse complement strand
CTCTTGCAAGTCAGCAAAAATCAATACCTCTGTGATGGGTTGCGAAAGGTGCGGTTCACAAGGTCCAACGAAGAGTTCACAGCTGTGAACTCAGGCAGCGTCTTTGCGCATCAAGGCCATAATCATCGGGCCGCTTGAGAATTCACCAACAGCAGCCTTGTTACTTAGACTTCGCAGATATCCTCCGGGAGAGCGAATATCCGCAATCCGTTCCAACATAGCCGCCAGAACAACGCAGGCTTCTTCGAGACCCATAGATCGCCTTGCATCATCCCAGGCCGTTGGTGCAATTCCCATCATCGGGCGCACAGTATCGGCAACTTTGACGAACTCATGCCAATGGCGAATGGGGGTTTCGGAGTAGAGCTGTATTTCTTTGCAGGCCCGTAATATCATTCCAAGTGGTAGATTTGGTACCTTAGCGTTCGCACTGGTTACACCATCTTTATTGTCTTCGGATGCAGGATGAGCTTCGGCTTTTGGTTTGGCGATTGATACGATTTTTAGGTCGTCTTCTAAGCCAGGTTCAAAATCATAAGAGTCTTTATTAGAATTCTGATGGTGCTGCTCATTTTGAGAGGCACTGGTGCTCAGATCAGTGGTTGCTTCAGGTTCCAGAACGTCCCGTGCCAGCTCCAGCGCCTTGTGCAAAACCACCTCTAGCTTCTCCAGATCTTCGAATTGAAGCTTTCTGCGAAGGTCACGGGCGGTGAGGGCGGCCAGGTCTGAAAACTGGGTCCAGATTGCCAGGTCAGGGCGGCAGTCTTCGCCATAGGTGCTGAGACCTGCCAGATCGCGCCTCATCAGGCTTACGGTCTCGCGCAGGCGGTGAAACTTCTCGGCTTGGGCCCGGACCTCCTCGGCGGCGTCACAGATCTCTGAAGCGGTGCACAAGCGGTGTCAGATCAAACCCAAAGGCGATCTTGTCGGTGCCATAGCGCCGGGCATAGCGTTTGCCGTTGGGGCTGTCGCGACGGATAAGAACACCGGCGTCAACAAGATGCCCCAAATGCCGCCGCATGGTGGAGCAGGGCATGCCATTTAACCGTTCGCAGATCGATTTGTTTGAGGGGTGCACAACGAGAGGAGCGCCGCTGTCGCCCAGGGTGGTGTTCTGATGGAAACTGACGAGGGCCTGCAGCACGGTCATGTCCCGGTCTGTTAAGCCGAAAACCTGACGGGCGGTGGCCAGCTCTCGCAGGACCTCCCATTTATTCACGCCCTCGGTTGGACGGTCGGGCGGTGTCCGTGGTTGAATGTTCAACAGGGCAGCATTTATCGGTCGCCGGAATGGCGTTACAGGTGTGTAGGTCATTTTCTATCACGAAGACAAAGAAATCCCGTTCCGCGAATCACTTAGGACTTGCGGACTGAGGCTCACGACACTAACTTGTAGGTGCAAGAAACAAGTTGGGGTCTCGTGGAGCTATGTCTTTACGGGGCCTTTTCTTTTGTCGTTCTGTGCCTCCTTTGTTTGGTTTGTCTTGGTGTCAGTCGTTGCGGCGCTGAAGCCAGCGCTGGTGTAAGTCTTCAATCAAATCCTGAGCTTCGGCTTCGACCCAGTCGGCAAAAGCGCTGTTGTTGAGGCTGATTGAAATACCTTTGGCGGTGCGGTTTACCGATCCACTGCGGGTGCCATCGACCGTCAGCGCCCGCCGATTGGCAGGGCTGCGGGCGGGCGCTGGGGTGACGCTGCGCGGGACGGGGATGCCTGATCCGCAGCTTTTGACACCGCGCTGAAGGCGGCAATGGAGACGTCAGCGGGTTCGGCCACCTGATTTTCAGTCACCGCGATGACATCCGCCTGCGCATGAATATCTTCGGCAATCCGGACCAGCCGGGCCGGGTCGATGCGGTTTTCTTCGATGGCTTTGCCAAGCGCATCCCATCTGGGACGGCCAATGCCATGGGCCGCACCAATGGCGCGAATAACATCCACCCCAACCGTTTCCACAATGGCCAGCGCCATCGAGATGGAGGATTTGGTGACTGTCAGGACTCGGCTATCTGCGACTGTGTGCCAAAGTCGCTGTCGATAAGCTCTTGTGCGAAAAGGGCTTTTTCGATGAACGAGAGGTCGCGCCGCGCCATGTTTTCAGAGATCTGCGCCCGGACGGCCGCATCATCATCGATATTGGCGACAATCGCGCGGACCTTGTCCAGTTTGTCCGAAACCCGGATCGCCTCGAGCCGACGGCGGCCATAGACCAGTTGATAGCGGTCAGGTGTTGACGGATGGCGGCGCACAAGGATTGGCACCGTCTGGCCATTGGCTCGATGGCATCGCGCAGATCTGCCACGTCCTCGGGGTCGAGACGGTCGCGCAATCTGCCATCGGAAATGGCATCGGGGTCCAGTTCCCAGATGCTGTGACCATCGACGGCGTCGCGGGCAGAGCGCAGTGCGCGGTTGCTGGACATCATCGACGAGGCCGCCACAGGGGAAGGGGCCCCGGTTGCGGTCAGGTTGTCGAGCATCGACATGCGTTTTTTCTTACTGGTCATCGCCGCGTCCCCAGGTTTTTTGAATAAGTGCTGCAATTTCGTCATTGACCGCATTGAGGCTTTCGATGGCGCGGTCGTAGGTGGACCGGGTAAAGGCGCTGCGTTCGACCTCGTAGAGAGTCTGCTTGGTGAGGCCTGCGTCCGAAATGGCGGTGGATTTGAGCATCGGGGTGTTCAGCACCATATCGCCGTACATGGTGCGCAGAAACGCCACGATGCGGTTCTGTGGCGCATCTGAGGGCTCGTAACGGGTCAGCATATAGCGCATCCAGTCATGGGACATGTCCGCGCCGCTTTCGGCGATGACATCCATCAGGTCGGCGGTCATCCGCAGGAACTGGCTCATCGACATGACGTCGAGCATTTCCGGGTGGATTGTCACCAGCACGCCGGTTGAGGCCGAGAGCGCAGACATGGTGAGAAAGCCCATTGTGGCGGGCAGTCGATCACCACGACGTCATAGTCGTCATCGACCTGCGCTAGCGCCTCTTTGACCCGGAAGAAGAACAGACCAGCATTGCCCTGGGACAGGGCGCGCGGGGTTTCGTGTTCGAACTCCATCAGTTCAAGATTGCCGGGGATCAGGTCCAGATTAGGGATGTATGTTTTGCGAATGACCGATTTGATCGGTTCCGGTTTGTCGTAGCGGATGGCCTCATAGAGGGTGCCGCCGTCCTGCAGGTCGACCTCGGGCTGGACGCCGTGCAGGGCCGTCAGCGAGGCCTGAGGGTCGAGATCGATGGCCAGCACGCGATATCCCGTCAGGGCCAGGCGTTGTGCCAGATGGGCGGCGCTGGTGGTCTTGCCCGAGCCACCTTTGAAGTTCATCACGCCGATGATCTGCAGATGGTCGCCGTCGCGGCGGCCGGGCAGGTAATCACCGGGGTTGCGGGCGGTTTTCTCCAGCAGGATCCGCAGATCCTGAATGTCCTGCGCGCAATAGAGGCGACGGTTGCCGGGGTCAGCTCGGGCGAGGGGCCCTTGCCATTCAAATGAAGTTTGCGCAGATAGGAATCGTTGACACCGAGCAGCGCAGCGGCTTCGCCAGACGTAAACTTGCGCATGGTTTTGGCAGCATTAGGCGGAAACAGGTTTTCGCGCTGCGCATGCAATTGATTGGCCAACCATTCAGAGTGTTGACGGATCACCGCATTCAGGTTGTCATACGAAGAAGTATCAGTCATCTGCTCTCTCATCGTCGTTCCGTGTTCACGGTAAATGGCGTTTATCGCCTCTTTTCCGTGACTATTGCCGAAAGAATCAGAGTCGCGCAAGGATTATTCTAGATTTGGTAGGCCTTTGTGCCGCAATCACTAGGGTGTAATCAACATCCTGGCAGGGTTCGGTCAACCGATGCGGTCAGGGCGCGGGCAAAAGCCGTGCCCTGACATTGACATGGGCACGGCTCGGAGGTGCTGCTACGGTGGCCAGTCAAAACCCGACTTGGCAGGCAAGCGCGGGATTTGATCACTTAGCCGTAAGGGTCAGGCCCCGGCAATCTGGCGGGCTTTTTCCACCAGAACTTCGGCTTGACGGATCGAGGCATAGTCGATCAGGCGACCGTCGAGAGAGACCGCGCCTTTGCCAGCCGCCTCGGCATCGGCCATGGCTGCCAGAATCCGCTGAGCCTTGGTCACTTCTGCGTCCGAAGGCGTCATGACCTGGTTTGCAAGCTCAATCTGGCTTGGGTGAATGGCCCATTTGCCTTCGCAGCCGAGAACAGCGGCACGCTTGGCCGCAGCAAGGTAGCCAGCGGGATCCTGAAAATCACCAAACGGACCGTCGATGGGGCGCAAGCCGTTGGCGCGGGCCGCGACCACCATGCGGGCCAGTGCATAGTGCCACATATCGCCCCAATGGGATTCGCGGTTTCCGGAGGCATCCGGGTCGGTCAGTACGGCGTAATCCGGGTTCACACCGCCAATGATTGTGGTGCGGGCACGGGTCGAGGCGGCGTAATCTGCGACGCCAAAATGCAGGCTTTCGTTGCGCTTGGAGGCACCCGCGATCTCGGTGACGTTCTGCATACCCAGAGCGGTTTCAATGATGTGCTCAAAGCCGATCCGCTTTTTGTAGCCTTTGGCGTCTTCGATCTGGGTCACCATCATATCGACGGCATAAACGTCGGCGGCGGTGCCCACTTTGGGGATCATGATCAGATCCAAGCGTTCGCCAGCCTGTTCCACCACATCCACCACATCGCGGTACATGTAATGGGTGTCCAGACCGTTGATGCGCACCGACATGGTTTTGCTGCCCCAGTCGATCTCGTTCAGGGCTTGGATAATGTTCTTGCGGGCCTGCTCTTTTTCGTCTGGTGCAACAGCGTCTTCGAGATCCAAAAAGATCACATCAACATCGGACTTTGCTGCTTTCTCAAACATGGCTGGCTGGCTGCCGGGAATAGCCAATTCGCTTCGGTTCAGGCGGGCAGGGGCTTGGTCAATGGGAAAAAAGCTCATGGGGTGGGTCCTTGGATTAGAGATTCTGGTAAAGAGGGAAGCGGGCACATAGGTTGGCCACTTTGGCGCGAACGCTGTCTTCTGCAGCGCCGTTGCTGTCGGCGCCATGGGCGGCGAGACCGTCGACGACCTCGACTATCAAGTCGGCGATTTCGCGAAACTCAGCCTCGGCGAAGCCACGGGTGGTGCCGGCCGGAGTGCCCAAACGAATGCCCGAGGTGACCATCGGTTTTTCCGGGTCAAACGGGATGCCGTTTTTGTTGCAGGTGATATGAGCCCGACCAAGAGCCGCATCCACAATGTTGCCGGTTACGCCCTTGGGGCGCAGATCGACCAGCATCAAATGGGTGTCAGTGCCGCCCGAAACGATATCGAGCCCGCCCTTCATCAATTGATCCGCGAGGGCCACTGCGTTGGCCCGCACTTGTTTCTGATAGGTTTTGAATTCCGGACGCAGGGCTTCGCCAAAAGCCACCGCCTTGGCCGCGATCACATGCATCAGCGGACCACCCTGGATGCCGGGAAAGATCGCTGAATTGACCTTTTCGCGATATCCGCGTTGTTGGTCAGGATCATGCCGCCGCGCGGCCCACGCAGGGTTTTATGCGTGGTGGTGGTGGCAACATCGGCATAGGGAAACGGCGAGGGTGCTCGCCCGCGGCGACCAGACCTGCGAAATGCGCCATGTCGACCAATAGAAAGGCGCCAACTGAATCGGCGATTTCACGGAACCGTGCAAAATCGATTTGACGCGGAATGGCAGAGCCACCGGCAATGATCAATGCAGGTTTGTGTTCAGTTGCAAGGGCTTGATCTGATCATAGTCGATGCGGCTGTCTTCGCGCCTGACGCCATAGTGCACCGCGTTGAACCATTTTCCCGATTGGTTGGGCTTGGCGCCGTGGGTCAGGTGTCCGCTTACGGATAGATCCATGCCGAGGATGGTGTCGCCCGGTTTGATCAGCGCCTGGAACACGCCCTGGTTGGCCTGAGACCCCGAATTGGGCTGAACATTGGCAAAATCACAGCCAAACAGGTCCTTGGCCCGGTCGATTGCCAGGGTTTCCGCCACGTCGACATGCTGGCAGCCGCCATAGTAACGACGTCCGGGATAACCCTCGGCGTATTTGTTGGTCAGAACCGAGCCTTGCGCTTCCATCACGGCCGCTGACACGATGTTTTCCGATGCGATCAGTTCGATCTCATCGCGCTGGCGGCCCAGCTCACGGGTGATCGAGCCGAAAATCTCGGGGTCACGGCTGGCGAGACCTTCGGTGAAGAACCCGTCGGGGCGATTGGGGGCGTTCATGGATGATGTCTCCTGTTGTTGGGCTATCCGGTCCAGCCGAGGCCAGCGGAAATGGCGTTCATGGATTGCAGCAGTGGGACCGGGACGGTGCCGTTTTGCGGATCACTGCGGGCCTGATCGAGCAGCGCGACCTGTAAGGCATGAATCCGGTCCAGCTCGGGGCGTTTACGGTCAAACCGTTCCCGCAGACGCGGAAATCTATCGCCAATGTTCTGCGCTTTGGTCAGGAACATCACGGCGCGGCGGGCGCGGTCATATTCCGTTTCAATGGCCGTAAAGATGCGCTGGCGGGTGTCCGGGTCCAAGACCAGTCCGGCATAGTGCGCGGCGATCGACATATCCGCCTGATACAGCGATTTTTCGATCTCATCCACGGTCAGGCGGAACAGGCGAGAGTTCTGGAAAAGGTCGTGCAGGACCTCGTCGCCACGGCCCCCGAAAGCGGCGGAAACTGTCCATTGCTGCGCCAAACCCATACCAGCCGGTGATCAGATGGCGGTTCTGTGACCAGGCGAAACCCAGGGAATGGCGCGTAGATCTTCCAGATTGGCGGCGCCAAAGCGGCGGGCCGGGCGCGAGCCGATTTTCAGGCGGGCCAGTTCCTCGACCGGGCTTGCCTGTTGGAAGTAGTCCAAAATCCCGGCATCTGCATCAGTGAGACATAGGCGGTTTGCGACAGGCCTGATAGCGCGTCCAGGGCATCCTCGAACTCGGGCCGAATGGGGGCTTTGGCGCTGTCCGCAGTGTGGTGCAGAATGCTGGAGAGCAGCAGCTCCAGATGCGCCGCGGCTGTGCCCTGGTTGGCATAATTGGCCGAAACCACCTCGCCCTGTTCGGTCACCCGCAGTTTGTTTACGATGGTGCCATTGGGCTGTGCGGCGATGGCGCGACCGGTTGGGGCGCCGCCGCGACTGACAGAGCCTCCGCGGCCGTGAAAGAATGTCGGGTGAAACCCTGGGTGGCAAGGGCCGCGGAAATTTTGCGTTGGGCGCGGTCCAGTTCCCAGGTGGAACACAAGAAACCGCCGTCTTTGCCGCTGTCGGAATAGCCCAGCATCACTTCGATCACCTGGCCACGGGTTTTCAGGCTGCGCCGCGCCAGCGGGACATCCAGGACGGACAACAGGATTGCGGGTGCATTGCGCAGATCTGCGATGGTTTCAAACAAGGGAACAACAGCGATGTCCAGCTTTTCCACCCCAAAGCCGCGTAGCGGGCCAGCAAATAGACCGCCAGGATATCGTCCGCCGAGCGGGTCATCGACAGGATGAAGGGGCCCATCGCCTTTGGGTCGGGGCTGGTGCGAACCGAAAGCATCAGGGCAAGCAGCGCGATCAATTCCTGGGCCCGCTGGCTGAGGTTGGCCCAGGTGTGTGCGGTCAGGTTCTGATCGGCGAGCTCGGCCCGCAGCCGGGTGGACCACTCAGCCGTGCCGTAGGCGGGAGAGGGGCCGGACTGGCCCCAGATTTCGGCCAAGACATCGGTGGTGACGGCGGAATTTTGGCGAATATCAAGCGTTGTGGTCCGAAAGCCAAAAACCATAGCCGCGCGGCGCAGCGGGCGGATATGCTGGCGGGCCAAAAGGTCAGCGTCCACCGCACACAGGGCTGCGTCCAGCGTCGCTAGGTCATCGATGAACTGACCGGTGTGGTCATAGGACTGGTTCAGCAAGTGCTGTCGGATTGCGGAGAGCGCCTGTCGGAAGGGCTCGTTGGCATTGCGATCCGCACCGGGCAGGCGGTCAATGATCGCCTGTACCCTGGCGGCATGAGGCGCGGGCAGGGGCAGGATCAGGGCACTGATGCTCAACCGGCCGGCGGCTTGTTCAAGTGCGTTGCAATAGTGGCTTATTGCCGTGTCACGGCCCCGTTCCAGCGCCAGCGCGGTCATTTCGGTTGTGACGTTGGGGTTGCCGTCGCGGTCGCCGCCGATCCAGCTGTGAAAGCGGATGTTGGGCGTCGCCGCCGGAGGCGCACCAAGGCTTTGCTGGCAGGCTTGGTCAAACCGGCCAAGCACCTGCGGCACAGCGTCAAAGATCGCATCCCGAAAGAACTGCAATCCCCATTCAATTTCATCCCGTAAACTGGGCCGTGACAAACGCAATTCGCCGGTCAGCCAGAGCAGATCAATCTCGGCCTCGAGCCCGCTCAACAGTTCAGCGCGTTCGGTGGGGGTCCAGCGCTGCGCCCGAGGCTGACCAGAGCGCGGTAAATCCGGCGGTGGATTTCCAATACGGTGACCCGCTTGGCCTCGGTTGGGTGGGCGGTCAGGGTGGGGCCAACCGAGACCTCTTCAATCATATTTTCCAGCTGCGCCGGGCTGAAAGACTGCGCCGCCAGGACCTCGGAGAACCCGCCTTTGACAGCCCCGGGGCCATCCTGGGTTTCCGTCAGGCGGCGGCTGCGCAGGGCGGTGTTTTCATCAACCAGTCGGAGCAGTTGGAACCAGATCGACATGGCCTGCAAATAAGGGGTCGCGGCAGGGCCCGACGGCAGTGCGGCAAGGGGAACAGCATCGGCCCAGGCGGCCACATGGGGGCGCGTTTCAGCAGGATATTGCGCCATACAGTACGCAATTCTGCCCGCAGCCCTTCGGCGAAAACCGAGGGATCATGGATCTGTTGAGTGTCCTGTGCCGCGGCTTGCATCAGATCACCCGATCGCGTGGTGTGCGGCCCTGAAAGAAGTCATCCAGATTGTCGAGAACACGAAACCCCATCGCCTCGCGGGCCTCACGGGTGGCGCTGCCGAGATGAGGCAACATCACAAGGTTGTCGCAGTGCAGCAGGTCCGGGCTGATCCGGGGTTCGCCGTCGAACACATCCAGCGCCGCGCCACCGATCAGATCGAAACTCAGGGCCTGAATCAAAGCAAACTCGTCAATCACTTCACCGCGGGCGGTGTTGATCAGGAAGGCACCGGATTTCATCAGGTCCAAGCGGCGCGAGTTGATCAGGTGCCGGTTTGCCGTGCCACCGGGGCAGTGCAGCGAGACAAAATCACATTTCGGCAGCAGATCATCCAAGCTGTCAACCTGAACCGCGTTGCATTGCGCCAGCACATCCGGTGCGACGCGGCTGCGGTTCTGAACCAGGATTTCCATACCGAACCCATGATGCGCGCGGCGTGCCATTTCCTGTCCGATGCGACCAAAGCCAACGATGCCCAGTGTTTTACCGCTGACCTTGGTGCCAACCAGATGGGTTGGGCGCCAGCCGGTCCAGCCGCTTAAGCGCGCAGCTCGCGCTCGCCTTCGCTACACGCCGCGCCGCCATCAACAGCAGTGTCATCGCCAGATCAGCGGTGCATTCCGACAAGACGTCCGGCGTGTTGGTCACAGTCATGCCCAGTTCGCGGGCGGATTCCTCGCAGATGTGGCTATAGCCAACACCATAGTTTGCAAGGATTTTGGTCTGTGAGGCGGGCAGATCCAGCGCCTCGGCGGTGAGGGTATCGGTCACTGTGGGCAGCACCGCATCATAGGTTTTAAGGCGCTGCGGAGCTCGGCCGGGGACATGGGCATGTCCCCGGTATTGAGCACCGTATTGTAGGTTTCAGTCAGCTGTGCCTCGACGGCGGCGGGCCAGCGGCGGGTGACAAGGACAGAGGGTTTGACCATCACGCGGCCTCCATCACGCGGGCGATGGTTTCGCCGATGACGGCTGGGTTTTCGGCCACGGTCACCCCGGCGGCAGACAGGATTTCAACCTTTTCGCTGGCGCTTTCGCCAAAGGCCGAGATGATCGCGCCGCGTGACCCATGGTGCGGCCTTTGGGAGCGGTCAGACCCGCGACATAGGCCACCACAGGTTTGGTGATGTGGTCGCGGATATACTCTGCGGCCTCGGCCTCTTGTGGGCCACCAATTTCACCAATCATCGCAATGATGTGGGTGTCCTCGTCCTGTTCAAACCACTGCAGGATATCGCGGAACGATGAGCCGTTGATTGATCGCCGCCGATACCGACGCTGGTGGAGACACCGATGCCGCGTTCTTTCAGCTGCGCTGCGGCCTCATAGCCCAGCGTGCCCGAGCGGCCAATGATGCCGACGTTTCCGGTCAGGTAGATATGGCCGGGCATAATCCCCAGAAGCGCCTTGCCGGGGCTGATGGTGCCGGCGCAGTTCGGTCCGGTCAGCACCATCCGCTTGTCCTTGGGATAGCGGTACATGTAGCGTTTCACCCGGATCATATCCTGGGCCGGGATACCGTCGGTGATGCAGACGCAGTAGCGAATGCCTGCATCGGCGGCTTCCATGATCGAATCTGCCGCAAAGGGCGGCGGCACAAAGACCAGGCTGGCATTGGCATTGGTTGCTTCAACGGCCTGTTTTACGGTGTCAAATACCGGCACCCCGTCAACAGTTTGCCCGCCTTTTCCGGGGACAACGCCGCCTACTACATTGGTGCCATATTCAAGCATGTCTTTGGTGTGGAACCGGGCCATACGGCCGGTGATGCCCTGAACGATGACGCGACTGTCACGGTCGAGAAGAATGCTCATTTCACTGCCCTCATCTTGGTGGATTGGGTAAGATCGTTTTGCCATGCGCCCACTGCGCGCTCGGCGGCCTCCATCAATGTGGTGGCGCGGATGATTGGCAGGCCGGATTTGGCGAGGATCTTTTGACCCTCTTCGACATTGGTGCCCGCCAGACGCACAATCACCGGAATGTCGATGTCCAGCTCGCGCAGGGCCTGCACAACGCCTTCGGCCACCCAGTCGCAACGGTTGATGCTTAAGAAAGATATTGACCAGAACGGCCTGTACTTTGGTGTCGGACAGAACCAGACGGAAGGCTTTGGCCACCCGTTCGGGCGAGGCACCGCCGCCAATATCAAGGAAGTTTGCAGGCTCGCCGCCTACCAGTTTGATGGTGTCCATGGTTGCCATTGCCAGCCCGGCGCCGTTCACGATGCAGCCGATGTTGCCATCCAGGCCGACGTAAGACAGGCCCCGATCGGCGGCGCGGCTTTCGCGCGGATCTTCCTGGCTTTTGTCGCGCAGCTCGGCGATTTGCGGGTGACGGAACAGGGCGTTGTCGTCAAAGCTCATCTTGGCATCAAGCGCCATCACCCGGTTGTCACTGGTGACGACCAGCGGGTTGATTTCAACCATGGTGGCATCGAGATCGCGAAACGCCCGGTAGCAGCCTTGCAAAGTGCGCACCATGTGCTGGACCTGGCCGGGCTCTAGCCCCAGATCAAAGGCGATTTCGCGGGCCTGAAACTCTTGCAGACCTGCAGCCGGTTCGACGATGGAGCGCACAATGCTGTCGGGGCGATCAGCGGAAATCTCTTCGATTTCCATGCCACCCTCGGACGAGGCCACGATCATCACCCGTTGGCTGGACCGGTCCAGTACCAGACCCAGATAGATTTCGCTTTCGATGGGCACTGCGGATTCCACGTATACGCGGTAGATGCCCTTGCCCTCGGGGCCGGTTTGATGTGTGACCAGCTTGCGACCAAACATGTCGTCGCAGGCGTCATAAATCTCGCTTTCGCTGTTGCACAGCTTGACGCCGCCCGCCTTGCCGCGGCCACCTGCGTGCACCTGAGCCTTGACGATCCATTTGTCGCCCCCAGTTCGCGCGCCCGATACGCGGCTTGTTCCGGACTGTACGCCAAGGCGCCAGATGGTACTTCGACGCCGAAATTCGAGAGAATTTCCTTGGCCTGATACTCGTGGATGTCCATGTGTCCCTCCTATTGAGTGGCGTTACTGAGCCGCGATTGCGTGGCTGAAGTGTTGATCGAGGATGTCGTCGATGGCGGTTTGGTCCACTTCGGCGCCCATGGCGCGCATTGCGTCGCCAAAGCGGCGGGTGATTTCGCGAATGGCGGCTGGGGTCAGCTGGTTCAGGATGCCAATGCGCACCTGCACCGGGGCTGACAGCGTCGGCCAGATGCCGAACCCTTCGGCCCGGCAATTCTGGACCAATTCCATTTCGCGGCCCGCCAGATCCCCGGCAGGTTCAACACGATCAGGCTGGTCATATTTGAGGTCACCGCGCAGCCCATGGCCGTCACCGCTGCAGCGCGGCCTCGTGGGTGCGGTAAGATTGCGACCGCTGGGTCAGGCTCTCCAACAGCGTCAGTCGCAGGCTTTCATGAAAGGCGGCAACCGCATAGCCAGAGTGGGTCCGGTGGTAGCTGCCTTTTTCCACGTCCTGGCCGTCGACGATGCCCCAATGGCGGGCCTCGAAGATCGGGTTGTGCACATAGGTATAGGCGCCGCTGGCCTTCAGAGAGGCCATATAGGCGTCGGTAAAGCTGACCGGTGCATAGGTCAGCGGCAAACAGCACAGACCTTTTGTGGGCATGAGGCCCAGTACAATGCCGGGGTAGTCATCGATTGAAAAATCCTCGACGCCCAGAGAAGAGACGGCATCGATCAGACCCATGGCGCCATGGCGCTGGCAGGCATCCGAGAAGCCCTGAATATCGTTGATACGGCCTGAACCAGTTTCCCAATGCGCCATGAAGGCCCATTTGGGTTTGTGCTGGGCCAGCGCCGCCTCGACCATTGCTTCGCTCACCGAAGTTCCGTGCGGTACGCTGACCACAGTCACGCTTGCAGCCTGCGGATTAAGCGGGTCGGCGGCATGTTCTGCGGGCGTTGCCGCCTTGATGCGCAGGGTCAGGGCGTCGACACCTGAAAAGGTGCCATTGTCAAAGGCTACAACCGTGTCGCCCGGCATCACGGCGGAAAACATCGTGTCCAACCCGCTCCATCCGGTGCCTGCCACGGCAAAGGTATAGGTGTTCTGAGTGCCCCAGATTTCGCGCAGCATCTGTTTACATTCAATCATGCCACGCAGAACGTCGCCCTGCATGTGATCGGCCACTCCGGCGCGGGAGAAAGCCTGCAATACACGCGCATCGGTGTTGCCCGGTCCAGGGCCAGCGGCCAATGTCTCGGGGATCTCAAGCGGGGGAAAAATTTGGAAAGTCATCAGTTGACGTCCTTGGCTGTGGGAGAGACGAGGTCGGCTCGTTGGTCGTGTTAACAAGTATGAAACCCTTGCTTGCCCAAACGCACAACGTAACTTACTACTGCTTTTGGGTATCTAATTGGGTAGGGTCATACCTACCCATAAGTGTAAGAATACCGGTGTATACCACAAATGACCCTACCCAAATGGGTAGTTTATCTTATATTAGGGCGCAAAAACAGATGGTTGAGAAATCCATAGCTCCGATCGACATCATGCTGGCGGACAGCAATCCACTGGTCCTGTCAGCCATGTCTGAAATCTTTGAACGCGACTCGCGGTTCTCGCTGGTGGCCACATCTGCCACCGCCGAGGGTTTTTTGGGCACTGTCATGCGGGTGCCGGTTCGCTGGTGTGGTGGACTGGAACCTGCCAATCCTTGGGGCGGCCAAATTGATCGAGGTTTTACGCGAACAGGAGAATGCGCCGCGTTTTGTGGTTTACGGCGAGGTCAGTGGCGATACGCCACGGCTGGCGATGCAGGCAGGGGCCGCTGGCTTTGCGCCGCGCTCGGGCGAGGTTGAGGGGCTTTTGGAGACCTGCGCCGAAGTTGCAGCCGGTAAAATGGTGTTCCCGTTCATTGATGTGCGCAAAATGCATCAAGATCCGATCCACAGCTTGTCGCGCAAAGAGCGCGCCATTCTGGATTCACTGGCCAAGGGGTTGTCCAACCGCGAGCTGTCCAAAGAGCTGCTGATATCGACCAATACGGTCAAATTTCATCTGTCCAATATTTATGAAAAGCTGTCGGTCAAAAACCGGACCCAAGCGATTGCCTATTACTACTCATCGCAATTCGCAGGCGGCAAGGGCATCCAGTCGTGACAAGCTGACGCAAATTCCTGTCGCTAGAAACCCAAATACCCGATGCCGCCAAAGACCATCACAGCGGCGCCCCATTGTTGGCGGGTCATGGGCTCTTTGAGGATCGCCCAGGCCAGGACAACGGTGAGAAGCCCAAACAAAGACGACGACACCGCGGCAAATTCTGGATGTGGCTGGGTGCCAGCAACGGTGACCAATGCCAGGGCTGTGGCGTCCAGAAACCCCATGCCGGCCAGCAAGGGCAGGGCGGTTTTTCTGGGCCGGTAGCCCTGCCGTGTCGCGAGCAATATCAGCCCGACAACCGCCAGTGCAGCAGCGCGGGTTGCGACGATCACCGGCAAGTCGCTGCCGTGTTGGATCGCTGCCTGGGCAAAAGCAAATGTAAGGGCAAAGCCAGTGCCAGCACAGACCGCAAGTATCACCGCCCGGATTTTTTGTCCGCCGTGACGGGTATCATTTGATAAAATGGCAACCAGCGCGACACCTGCGATAATGATCAGAACGGCGCCCCATTGGTGCGGGGTGACCTCTGTACCAGTCATGACGCCCCAGCCAACCGACAAAACCGGATAGGCGCCAATGATAGGCGCTACAAGGCGGACGGGTCCATTTGCAAAGGCGCCGTACAGGCTAAGGCTGGCACCGGCAAAGGCGACGCCCGACAATGCGCTGAGACCGTAAGAGGTTGCGGTCATCGCCTGCCAGTCACCCAGCACAACTGCCACCGGAAGAACGATCAATGCGCCACAGACCAGCACCGTCAGCAGGGCGGGTAAGACGCTGACCTGCTGGGTGACATAGCGGACGCAAAGATCGTGAAAGGCCCAGAGCAAAGCGGCGCACAGACCCAAAAGAAGCGACATTCCTGGTTCTCCTGATGGAACACGACTGGCGGGACGACAGAGGTGTTTCTGTTTGACAGCCCCGGATAGATTTATTTCCTTACAGTAATAATTATTTCCCGTATACTGCAACTGCCAGAATAGATTTTGGGTCAGGGCCGATACCACAGTACCCAAGGAACACGAAGTGGATTGGACATGACCAGCAGCCTCCTTGAGCATATAGGCGGAGAAGAGAGCCTGCGCCAATTGGTGAATGATTTCTATGACTTAATTGAAACCATCCCCGAGGGTCAACAGCTGCGCAAGCTGCATTTGCGCGGCCATGGCTTTGATCAGGTCCGCAGTGAGCAGTTTCATTTTCTGTCAGGGTTTTGGCGGCCGTCGGTATTATGAAGAGCTGCATGGCCATATGAACCTTCGTGACATTCACGGTCACGTGCCAATTACAGTGCAGGATGCCGAAGATTGGTTGTTCTGCATGGATCGCGCCTTGGCGACCAACGGATTATGCGGCCCTCGGATTGACCAGCTGCGGGCCGTGTTTCGGCGTATTTGCCTGATGCTGGTGAATGAGCAATAACCCGTGGATCAGTCGCGCCGTGCGCTGTACCGGCATCGCCTTTCTGGGATTTAAAAGGCAGGGGCGGCTCTTGCGAACCGCCCCTCCTTCATCTTTTCAAAAATACTCAATCCCAAAGCCTGCAAAATACCCAGGCTTTGGCTGATGCTCCCTCAACCGAGGCCGCCCCGGATCAGATGTCTAGGGTGTTGTCTTTTTCCCACCGCGAGAAGTGCGAGACAAAGGAATTCCATTCCTCGTGTTTCATCTTCAGGTAAGCGGCAGAGAATTCATCGCCCATCGCGGCCTTCAGACCCTCGTCCTGATCGTAGAACCGCAGGGCATCCAGCATGTTCAGCGGCAATTTTGGCGCGCCTTTCACCTTGTGGCCCTCGGCGTACATATCAATGTCGTGGCGTGGGCCGGGGTCAGCTTTGGAGTGCACACCCGACAGGCCGGCAGCAATGATCACCGCCTGCAACAGGTACGGGTTCACCGCGCCGTCGGGCAGGCGCAGCTCGAACCGGCCTGGGCCTGGAACCCGAACCATATGAGTGCGGTTGTTGCCGGTCCAGGTGACGGTATTGGGCGCCCAGGTCGCGCCTGACATTGTGCGCGGTGCGTTGATACGCTTGTAGCTGTTGACGGTTGGGTTGGTGATCGCCGCCAGCGCGCTGGCGTGTTTCATGATACCACCGAGGAAGAATTTGCCCTTCTCGGACAATCCCAGTTCGCCAGTCTGGCCTTCGCCTTTGTCGGTGGCAAAGACATTGACCTTGGAATCCGTGCCGGGCGCGTCCCAAACCGAGATATGGGCGTGGCAGCCGTTGCCGGTCAGACCCTCGATGGGCTTGGGCATAAAGGTGGCGCGGAAGCCGTGTTTTTCGGCCACGGATTTCGCCATGAACTTGAAGAAGCTGTGTTTGTCGGCGGTCTTTAACGCGTCATCAAAGTCCCAGTTCATTTCCCACTGGCCGTTGGCATCTTCGTGGTCGTTCTGGTAGGCGCCCCAGCCCAGATCCAGCATGTAATCGCTGATCTCGCGGATCACGTCCAACCGACGCATCATTGCCTGCTGATCATAACAGGGCTTTTCAGCGGTATCGAAGGGGTCCGATATTTGATCGCCTTCGGGGTCAGCAAAAGAACTCGGCCTCGATACCGGTTTTGACATGCATGCCTTCGGCTGCGGCCTCGGCGATCAGCCGGCGCAACACGTTGCGCGGCGCCTGGGCGACATCCTCGCCCTCCATCACACAATTGCCCGGCACCCATGCAATTTCAGGGTTCCATGGCAATTGGATCACCGCATCCGGATCGGGAACCGCCAGCATGTCGGGATGGGCCGGGGTGAGGTCAAGCCAGGTTGCAAAACCAGCAAAGCCAACACCGTCCTCTTGCATGTCAGCGATGGCCCGTGCGGGGACCAGTTTGGCGCGTTGTCCGCCAAACAGATCCGTAAACGAGATCATGAAATATTTAACACCGTTTTCTTCTGCGAAAGTCGCCAGATCTATCGTCATGGTCGTTCTTTCCTTCCCTGTTGAATCCGTCGAATAAAAACGGCGCAGCCAAAGCTGACTGCGCCTGAATGTTTAAAACCCGCCTTTGCCTGGATACCAATTGGTTCCGGCCAGTGGAACCTGTGCCATTGCGGCGGCTTCCATTGTCAGCGCACATAGATCCTCGGGTTCGAGATTGTGCAGATGATTGTGCCCACAGGCCCGCGCGATGGTCTGGGCCTCCAGTGTCATCACCTTCAGATAGTTGCGCAAACGGCGACCGGCATCAATGGGGTCGACCCGTTTCATCAACTCGGGGTCCTGGGTGGTAATGCTTAAGCAGGGTCGAGGCCTTCGTGCCAATCATCATACGCGCCGGTGGTGCTGCCCAGTTTCTGGTACTCGCTTTCCCATTTTGGATCATTGTCGCCAATGGCAATCATTGCGGCAGAGCCGATGGAGACCGCATCAGCGCCCAGGGCCATGGCTTTGGCGACATCTGCACCGGTCCGGATACCACCCGAGATCACCAGCTGAACCTTGCGGTGCATGCCCAGATCCTGCAGCGCCTTTACGGCGGGCGGATACAGGCCAGCGTTGGCTGGCCCACATGTTCGATGAAGACGTCCTGAGTGGCGGCGGTGCCGCCCTGCATCCCGTCCAGAACCACAACATCGGCGCCTGCTTTGATCGCCAGTGTGGTGTCAAAATAGGGCCGCGCACCGGCAACCTTTACATAGATCGGCACCCGACCATTGGTGATCTCACGCAGCTCAAGGATTTTGATTTCCAGATCATCCGGGCCGGTCCAGTCGGGATGACGGCAGGAAGAGCGCTGGTCGATGCCCTTGGGCAGGGTGCGCATTTCCGCCACCCGATCCGAGATCTTCTGACCCAGCAACATACCGCCGCCGCCCGGTTTGGCGCCTTGGCCAACGACGATTTCAATGGCGTCGGCCTTGCGCAGATCATTGGGGTTCATGCCATAACGCGATGGCAGGTACTGATAGACCAGCTGAGTGGAATGGCCGCGCTCTTCTTGGGTCATGCCGCCATCGCCCGTGGTGGTCGAGGTGCCCGCCATCGACGCCCCACGGCCCAGGGCCTCTTTAGCTACGCAGAGAGCGCCCCAAAGCTCATGCCACGATGGTGATCGGGATATCCAGCTTGATCGGGTTCTTGGCAAACCGGGTGCCAAGCAGAACACTGGTGTCACATTTTCGCGGTAACCTTCCAAGGGATAGCGCGACACCGAGGCCCCGAGGAACAGCAGGTCGTCGAAATGCGGCACCTTGCGTTTGGCGCCACCACCGCGAATATCATAGATGCCGGTGGCCGCGGCCCGGCGGATCTCGGCGTTGATTTCGTTGGTGAAGGTTGCCGACTGGATCGGCACAGTGCGCGGGATGTTGTTATCGCTCATGTCTCTATCCTTAGTACGCAGCAGCGTTGTCGACGTTGAAGTTATACAGCTGACGGGCGGACCCATAGCGTTTGAACTCTTCGGGTTTGGCATCGGCGCCGGCGCGCTCCAGCAGATCCTTGAGGATCTCGATATGTTCGGGGCGCATCTCTTTTCGATGCAATCGGCGCCCAGACTTTGACGGATCCACGCACAAAGAACCGTGCCTCGTAGCAGGAATCCCCAAGGGCGTCGCTTAAGCATCGCCCAGCACAACAAGATTACCGGCCTGCGCCATAAAGGCACACATATGGCCGATATTGCCATGCACAACGATATCGATGCCCTTCATCGAAATGCCGCAGCGTGAACTGGCATTGCCTTTGATCACCAGCAGACCGCCATGGGCTGTGGCGCTAAGCATATTGGCTGGCGTCCCCGTCCACGATGACAGTGCCCGACATCATGTTTTCGGCGACACCGGGCCCAACCGAGCCTTCGACCCGAATGGTGGCTTGTTGGTTCATGCCTGCACAGTAATAGCCGGTTGAGCCTTTGACAGTGACGTCGATGGGGCGTCCAGACCAACGGCAATGGCGTGGCTGCCCTTAGTTGATGACCTCCCAGGAGGTCTGATTGGTGGTGTTGTTCTGCTCATGCAACGTGGTGTTGAGCGCGCGCAGGCCTTGGGCCTCAAGATCAAATGTCTGCATCTCAATGGTTCCAGAAATAAACGGTTGCGGGCTCGGGTTCCCAGACTTTGGCGTCTTCGATACCCGGCAGGTTGACCAGGGCGCGATATTCGCTGCCAAAGGCCACGTATTGATCAGTTTCGGCCATCACGGCTGGCTTGCAGGCGATGGGGTCACGCACCACGCCAAAGCCGTCTTTGGTGCCAACGACAAAGGTAAAGAACCCGTCGAGATCCTTGAGGCTGCTTTCCAGGGCTTCACCCAGCGAGCTGCCGTTTTGCATTTTCCAGGTCAGATAAGCGGCGCCGACTTCGGTGTCGTTCTCGCTTTCGATCCGCACCCCTTCGCGCTTTAGTTTGCGGCGCAGGCTGTTGTGGTTGGACAAAGACCCATTGTGGACCAGACATTGATCCGCAGCGGTTGAGAACGGGTGCGCCCCTTCGGTGGTGACGGCGGATTCGGTGGCCATCCGGGTGTGGCCGATGCCGTGGGTGCCGCCCATCGAGGTGACGTCAAACCGGTCTGCCACGTCTTTGGGCAGGCCGACCTCTTTATAGATTTCGATCACGTCGCCGTCGCTCATGATGCGAAGATCACTGCGCAGCTCGCGCAGGGCCTGCCGCGCGGCGGTGACCTTGTCTGCCGCCAGTTCGACAACCGCATGTGTATCGCGACGGTTCAGCGTCACATCGGTTCCAATGGCCGCGCCAAGATCCTGTGCCAGCGTGGCAAAATCCTGATCCGCATTATCCGATTGGATCGTCAGTTTTGAATGGCCATCGGCATCGCTGCCATAGATCGCAATGCCCGCACTGTCGGGGCCGCGATCTGTCATGGTGACCAGCATTTCAGTCAGCATCTGACCCAATTTTGGTTCCAGAGATTTGTCTTTCAGGAACAATCCTACGATCCCGCACATCTGCGTTCATCCTTCCTAGATTTTTCGATTCTGAGGCTATCAAAGAACAGCGACGGACTCAACTGGTAAGAAACAAATTTTCACTACAGTGGAAAATATCGGCGCATTTCTGCGCCGATATCGTGGAAGCTAGAAGTTAGTAACGTTCCAAGGCCTTGGCGATCTTATCTTTTCACCCATTTTCCGGGCTTTTTCCAAATGTTCCCCTTCGCGGACAAACTGGATGCGATGCCAGCCGACCCAAAAGATCACACAGAGGATTGTCATGGCCACTTCCCAACCCTGGAAGGGATAGATTGCGCCTACTTCGGCCAGGTCAACGGCCCAACTTTCATATCCGATTGTGGACATTCATCTTCTCCCTATTTCTGCGCTAGCAAAGTTTTGTCGGATTCAGTGATGCTCGCCTTGGCGTCCTCGTATGCGTGGTGCTCTGCATAATCGAGACCCTGCAATTCCACCTCTTCGGGGATCCGCAATACACCGGCCGCAGCCTGCATCTTGGAAATAGCCCAACCGGGAAGGAAGCCCAGAACGAAGAACATGATGATTGCACCCAGTGTCTGACCGATTGGATTGACAGCTGCGTAGCCTTCAAAGGGTGACGACGGCGCCCCCAGAGTACAAAGCCCGAGATCACAAGACCCACAACACCCGAATATCCGTGAACGGCAACCGCGCCAACGGCATCGTCCAGCTTGAAGCGGCGTTCAACCCAGTAGTGCAGGTTGTAAACGATCACCACACCGACGGCACCGATCAGCATCGCCTGAACCGGGTGGTACAGATCATTGCCAGCCGAAGCTGTGATAATGCTTACCAAACCGCCCGAGAAAGTCCAGAACGCATCGCCCTTGGACACCACATAAGCAGCCATTAACCCGCCCGACAGGCTCATCAGGAAGTTAACGGTGATGGCCGAAAGCGTGGTTGGCGCCAGATAGATGTTGGTTGCGGTCCAGGTGGTTCCAACGATTTCACCACCAATGACTTCGGGGCAATGACCGGAACGTTACAAGCGGCGTAAAACCCCAGAAGCCGGTGTAGATCAGGAAAATCCCGATGGTCAGCATCCAAGGGTTATGCGGGGAACGTCGCGCGGCGTACCGTCAGCTGCAAACTTACCCAGGCGCGGACCCAGTACCATGATCACACCCAGCGCATAGCCACCGGCAATGGCGTGGATTACACCCGACGCATAGGCATCATGGTAGCCGAGATATTTCACCATCCAGCCCGCATAGTGCCAGCCCCAGGCCGCATCGATGATCCAGAACACGGAACCGATCATGACCGCGTGTACCCAAAGGGCGCTGGAGCGAATACGCTCAATGACCGAGCCTGAGACGATGGACGCGGCGGTCCAGCTGAACAGCAGGAAGGCCGCCCAGAATACGCCAGTGATGCGATCGCCCAGGTTGGTGCCCATATTTTCTGACCACGGCAGATTAGCCGCGCCCATTTCAGTATCGAGGCCGCCAAAAGCGGGAAGTTCGGGAAGGCCCAGTAAATCCACCAGCCGAAGAGGAAAAAGGTGACCGTGACCAAGGGTATGATCATCACGTTTTTCATCAGCGTGTGCATATGGTTTCGACTGCGGCTTGCGCCCACCTCGTACATGCAAAACCGACATGAATGAGGAACATGAAGACAACGGTGACCCAGTAATAAAACTCGGTGAACACTGTCGTCAGTGCGTTTAGGTTTCCATCCAATTTCTTATCTCCCTGAGTGTCTTTCGCGAACTAGAATTTGCCCAACAGTAAACTTTTTTCCTCAAGTATTGCTTTTTAAAGATGAGTCTGTCAACTGTCTTTACCGTTGCCGATACATTTTGGGGTCTTTGCCAGCCAAAATTTTGTCAGAGTTTGCTGGAAAAGCGGTCAGAATGGCGACAACACTGAAATGCAACGTAAGCTCGTGAAGTCTTTGAAATTAAATCGAAAGAACACACGAAATTGCCATATAGTAGAGATCAGGAGATCGTTATGACAGCATCTTGGAGATTTTCAGCCCTTGCAGACCGGCATCGGGCGATGGGGTCGAGTTTGGAAGATTGGGGCGGAATGGGAACCGCCTGGACCTATGACAAGGATCAGCAAGAAGAGTATTTGGCCATTCGGACCAAGGCCGGTTTCATGGACGTTTCAGGCCTGCACAAGGTCCATCTTGTTGGCCCTCATGCGGCCCATGTGATCGACCGCGCCACCACCCGCAACGTCGAAAAATCAAGCCCGGCCGATCCACATATGCGGCAATGCTGAACGACGAAGGCAAGTTTGTGGACGACTGTGTGATCTATCGCATGGGGCCAAACAGCTGGATGGTTGTACATGGCACCGGCGGCGGTCACGAGCAGTTGACGCAGGCCGCGATGGGCCGCGATGTGGACATCCGTTTTGATGACAATCTGCATGATATTTCGATCCAAGGCCCCACGGCGGTGGATTTCTTGCAGGACCATGTGCCGGGCATTCGAGATGTGGTTTATTTCAGTCATATCCACACCACATTGTTCGACAAACCAGTGACAATCTCGCGCACCGGTTACACGGGTGAACGCGGCTATGAGATCTTTGCCGGGGTCAGGATGCGCCGCATATCTGGGACACTTTGGTCGAGCTGGGCGCCCGCAGGGCATTATTCCAACCCGGTTCACCACGCTCGATCTGCTGCGCGCCGAAAGCTATCTGCTGTTCTTTCCTTATGACAATTCGGAAATGTATCCGTTTGAGGATGAAAAAGGCGGCGATACCCTGTGGGAACTGGGGCTGGATTTCACGGTGTCACCGGGCAAGACCGGGTTTCGCGGTGCCGAAGAGCATTACCGGCTGAAGGGCAAGGAACGGTTCAAGATCTATGGGGTCAAACTGGAAGGCACCGAGCCCGCCGAAGAAGGCGCGCCACTGATGAAAGACGGCAAACAAGTGGGTGTTGTGACCATCGGCATGTATTCCCCGTTGAATGAATGGAACGTTGGCATCGCCCGGATGCCTGTGGATTGTGCGACTGATGGCACTCAGATGAGCGTCAAGAACAGCAGCGGCGAGATCAAATGTGTAGCCCATTCGATGCCGTTCCATGATCCGGACAAAAGCGTCGAACCGCCAAAGGCTGATTTGACCGGGCGCGACCCTGAAAGGGTGTCGCGCCTTTTCGATTGAACGACAACAGACAGAGAAAACGGGGCAGATGACCAAGTTTCAGTTTCCCGAATCCATCAGAAGTCGCCCGATTTATGGCACACTAGAACCCAGGCCGGGTAAGGTGCATCTGATGATTGCAGACGCCGAAGGCGCCGAAGCCTTGATTGACGTGGCGCAGGCCAAGCCGGACCTGATGGCCGGTGCCAATATCATGTATTTCCCAAAGGGCAGTGGCGACACATTTGTTACTCAGTTGCAGGCGCTCGGCCCGGCGCAGCTGTATGTGGGGCCCAGCTACAGTGCCAGCGTGGCGCGGTTGCGGCGCACATTGACCGATTCCCATATGGGATTGCAGGTCTATTTGGCTGGCACCGAAGGGTTGATTGGCCAAGCCATGCTAGAGGTCACAACGGCGGGTATCCCACATTCCGCGATCCAGACCGAACACCGTGGGTCGGTGGCGCGCCGGATGCAATGCGTCCATTGCAAGGGCATCACCGAAGACGTGATGACTGATCCGTTTGTGTGTTCGCACTGCGGGTTGAATCTGTTTGTGCGGGACCACTACTCGCGCCGATTGGCGGCGTTTCAGGGTGTTTGCATTGATGCCGAAGATCCCGGCAATGTTCCTGACCCAGTGGAGTTATACTCATGAGTGCCGGGACCAATAAAATTGCCGTCACCGTGACGGATGTGAGTGCGGTGAATGCGCTGGTAAAGCGGTTCCGCTTTGAGCGCAGCGATGGCGGTTTGCTGCCCACCTTTTCCGGTGGCGCGCATACTGTTGTTGAAATGCAGGATGGGGATACCCATCGCCTGAACCCCTATTCCCTGATGTCCGATCCAATGGACCAAACCGCCTATACGATCTCGGTACGCCGCGATGACACCGGCCGGGGGCTCATTGTTTATGCACAACAGTGTAAAACCCGGCGACCAGATGACGATCAGCTATCCGGTCAATCTGTTCTCGCTGGATCTGCGGGCGCGCAAACATCTGATGATTGCTTACGGCATTGGCATCACGCCATTTTGGCACAGATCAAGCAACTCTCGGTCATGGGAGAGCGGTTTGAGCTTCACTATTCCTGCCGCAACCCCGCGTTAGGGTCTTATGTTGACGAATTGACGGAGCAGCATCCCAACACCACCCATATCTATTATGACGACCAGAATCAGAGCATCGATCTGGAGCAGTTGCTGGGTGGGCAGCCTTTGGGCACCCATATCTATGTCTGTGGCCCCAAGGGATGATCGACTGGGTGCGGGGCAGGGCTGCGGATCTGGGATGGCCGCGTGAAGCAGTGCATTACGAGGAATTCCTGGCGCCAAGATCCGGCAAACCGTTTGAGGTCAAACTGGCAATGTCCAACAAGGTCATTCAAGTGGGCGAACACCAAAGCCTGCTGGAAGCAATCGAGGCGGCGGGTGTGGATGCACCCTATCTGTGCCGCGGCGGCGCCTGTGGCCAGTGCGAGACGGATGTCATCGGCTATGACGGCAAGTTCCTTCATTACGATCACTGGTTGGAAGACGATCAGAAAACCAGTGGCAAAAAAATCATGCCATGTGTCAGCCGGTTCGAGGGCAAGACCCTTGTGCTGGACCGATAGGGGGTACCAATGACAATACAATTCAACGACGAGAGCTTTCGCGGCGAGTATACTTTCCACAACAGCGACCGGGCCATCAAACGCTTTCCGTTTCCGTTTCACGAAGACAGCTACATGTATTCGGTGAACATGGAACGGCATCAGGGTGGGCCGGAAGGGTCGATTTATGAGAAACGGTTTGATGTCGACGAGCATTATGTCTCGGAGATGAAAGACCGGGCGCTGGTGTTGGCGGATGATCCGCTGCGCTGCCAATCGCTGCCGCATATGACACTTGCCGGCTGGGACCTGCTGGAGCTGATCATGGTCAGCAAATCCGAAGATTACCCGGATCTGTTTGAGCTGCACCGTGACGGCAACAATTGGCATTGGATCAACAAGCCAATGGGGATCGAGCAAAAGTTCGTCTTTATGGATGAAACCACGCTGCCATATGGTCCGCTGGAATATATCACCCGTCAGACGCAGGGTGATTTTGCGGTGCTGGATCAGCGGGACGACAACCTGTGGATGGACGCCGGCATGATCACCACCCAGGCGGACTGGTCGCTGGATTTTGACATCGGCATGAACTTTTTCGAGTGGCACGCACCGGTGCCCAAGGCCAATGAAATGGGGATCTTTATTCGGGCGTTGAAGTTCCTGCTGAATGTACAGCAGGGCATGCCAGCGCGGCGGTTGAACTGGACGATGACGGTGAATCCTGCTGGATACCTCACCTGAAAACTACCATAAATGGGGCATTCAAAAGACGACGATGACGCCGGAAACGGTGGGTCAGAAACAGCATCTGCGGGTTGAGCTGCAAACGTTCTTTCGCTTGCCGCGCTCTAACGCGCTGGTGTTCCCGATCCGCTGTTATTTGATCGCCCTGCAAGATCTGGTGACAGTGCCAAAATGGGGACGGCGGCTGCATCGGGTGATCTGCGATCTGCCTGTCGAGCTGGCCACCTACAAAGGCTTCATCGACAACCGTCCATTGATTGTCGACTACCTGTCGCAGTTTGATGATGGCGCCCCAACCTCGGATGGGATTTGGCCGGATTGATACCGGAGCAGATCAATTGGCCTGAAGGTATGAGATGACCGACAGGTAACGGGCCTAAGAGGGACACCAGGGTCTCGGCCCATGCGGCGCATCGGCATCAAAGAACAATGTGTCGCCGGGCTTGAGAGGATAAACAGAGTTGCCATGCCGATAGTCCACTTCGCCGGACAACATATAGATGGTCTCGATGCCCTCGTGTTGAAAGGTCGGAAAGACGTCGGATTGTTCGGTCAAAGTGATCAAATAGGGTTCGACCACAACCCCGCTGGCATTGGAGCCCAGATGTCCCAGCAGATTATACTGATGCCCGGCGCGGGTGCCCTCGCGCTCCATTTCGACACCCTCGCTGGATTTGGTGTGCACGGCGCTGCGGGTCTCTTCAAACCGGCGCAGAAATGCGGTCAACGGGACGTTCAGCGAATGGGCAAGGGTTTGTAAGGTGGTCAGCGAAGGAGAGGTATTGCCGTTTTCGATTTTGGACAGCATTCCAATCGAAAGACCGGTTGATTTGGCGAGCTCGGCAACGGTCATGTTTTGTTGCTTGCGAAAGGCACGCACCTCACGTCCGATGGCAACTTCCAGCACTTTTCGCGCTCACCCAGAACGCGATGCGGATCTTGTGACAAGACATTTGTGGCGGCGGAAGCGGTGTTTGCAGGGGAAGTCATAGATACCTGTGATTATGGGCCAGAGTTTCCTGGCAGTGCTACTGGTGGTGACAGAAGAATGCAATTAGTGTTATTATTTGAGCCTATCATGGCGGCGATGTTTCCTGCTAGTGAGAAATGAGTAGTGACAGATAGAGACGTAATAACCCTTGGGTTTTCATTTTTCCTGGTTTTCCGATGTCAGCTTTGACTTCGGCGATCGAACCTTGCGCGCGGCCAATGAAATTGCAGGCAAAGAAGCCTTTGCCTGGAAACTGATCTCGGAAAACGGGGCGCGCGTTGAGTCGAGTGCTGCGGTTGGGTTCGACCCGGATTTGGCCTTGGCTGATGCGGACCGGCTGGATTACCTGTTTCTTCTTAGCAGCCCATTGGCCAGTTTTCTTGAGCCAAAACCGGCGCAAGGGCATGTGCGTCGTATGGCGCGTCATGGGGTTAAAATGGGCGGTGTCAGCGCTGGGGTATTTCCATTGGCCCGCAGCGGATTGCTGGATGGTCATACCTGCAGTGTGCATTGGTGTTACGCGGCCGCGTTTGCCGCTGAATTTCCGGATCTACGCACCACAGATGACGTGATCAACATCGACCGCGAACGGTATACGGTGTCCGGGGCAGCGGCGATGTTCGACCTCATGCTCCATATGATAGAGCAAAAACTGGGCAATAATGTCACTACCGAAGTCGCCTGCTGGTTTCAGCATCCCTTGATGCGGGGCAGGGCGTGCGCCAAAAGATCCCAACATTTCACAGTGAAAGCACCTCGGATATGTTGCCCCGCGCGGTGGCTGACGCGGTTGAGATTTTGCGGCCAATATAGAGGACCCGCTGGCCGTATCTGAGGTCGCCAAAATGGTGGGGACGTCGCCCCGGCAAATGGAGCGGCGATTTAAAGACGCGACAGGTCAAAGCCCCTCGCGGTATTACCGCACCCTGCGGATGAATGCGGCCCGTCAGATGGTTCTGTATTCCAATGACACCATGACCCAGATTGGTCTGGCTGTGGGCTATGCAACCACAGAACCGCTGTTGTTCCACTACCGCGAAGAGTTCGGGGTTACACCGCAGCAGGACCGTAAGAAGATTAATTTGTTTCGGGTTGAGAACAACCGGTCAATTCCCTCGATTTGACCGGCTGATACGCCCCTGGCCGTGGCGGTCTACAGGGCGCTTTTGGCGACGGTGTCTATGGCGTGGTGCAGGGTTTGGGCGGCGGATCTGGGGCCCCAGATGCTGTAGTGATCGCCGCTGCTGCGACAGCTGAGCAAGCAGCCCAGATGATGAATGCCGGTGCGGGTGATGCTGCCGGATTTCATCGTTGCGGTATTGGCATTGCTGAGACGTTCCAGCACAGAGGTGCAGCCTGGCCCGGTCAGATCAAACCGGACCCAGCCGTCGGTTTGCTCGGTGATTGACGCACTGTCGCCGAGGGCCGTTTTCAGCTGCGCCGCCAGATCCTCGTGACTGGAGTGCGGTGCCTCAATCATCCATTGCTCGGGACCGATCCAAAGGCCGACAGGCTGCCGTCACCGGTGCAGAGCCCAATGTCGGGCAGCGCAAACCCCAGCATGGCCCGGGCTTTATCGGCGGTCTGGCCGCTCTGGCCCCGCCGTGCCGTCACCGAGGCCAGCGCCCAGTCGGGGCATTCCGTCACGGTGACGCCGTTAAAGTGGTCCACCCGGGCTGACGGTCCGCCCAGGGCAGTAACTGCTGTAAGATTAATCACGAAGACGGTCCCCTCTGGGTCTACAAAATGCGCACTGACCACTTGAACTTGCACGTCCAATCCGGTCAGCGGGCTGGTCAGCAGCAGGGTCTCGCCCAGGCGGGCGCTGCCGTTCTTCAGGAAGCCAATGCCGATCGAGCTGTTCAGGATCGGTGAATAACAGGCCGAGGTGACATAGCCCTGATCATGCGCCGCATCCACCGCATCACCTGCGGTGATCAGATGCCCGCCTGCCGTGACTTTGTCAGTGCTGTTCACCGGTTTAAAGCCGACCAGCGCCAGCGCATCCACCGGGTTCAGCCCGGCGCGCTCGGACAGGGTGTTGCCGATGCAGTCTTTCTTTTGGACACCATCCGTCCCATGCCAAGGTTCAGCGCGGTGGTGGTGCCGTTCAGCTCGTTGCCCGCCGCGTGACCTTTTTCGATCCGCATCACGCCTAGGGCCTCGGTGCCATAGGGCACCACGTCGAATTCTTCTCCGGCCTGCATCAGCGCCCGGATCAGCGCGTCGCCATAGCGGGTGGGCACCGCAATTTCAAAGGCCAACTCGCCCGAGAACGAGATCCGGAACAACCGGGCACGTAAGCCGCCGCAGACGGTGATCTCAGCGCAGCCCATGAATGGGAATGCCTCGTTGCTGATGTCAAACGCGGGTCGACAATCTTTGCAGCAGGGCCCGGCTGTTGGGACCGGCCACGGCATATTGCGCCCAGGCCTCGGTGGTGGAGATCAGCTGCACATCCATATCCGGGCACAGGCATTGGTGGACAAATTCCATGTGGCGATAGACCGTGACCGCATTGGCGGTGGTGGTGGTCATCACAAAATGATCCTCGGCCAGACGTGCGGTGGTGCCGTCGTCCATGGCAATGCCATCCTCGCGCAGCATCAACCCATAGCGGGTTTTGCCCACCGGCAGTTTGGCAAAGGCATTGGCATAGACCCGGTTCAGGAAATCCGCCGCATCCGCGCCCTGGACGTCAATTTTGCCCAGGGTGGTCACATCACAGATCCCGACAGAGCCACGGGTGGCGCGGACCTCGCGGTCGACACTTTGGCGCCAATGGGTCTCGCCCTGTTGCGGGAACCACTGGGCCCGCAGCCAATTGCCGACCTCGACAAACACCGCGCCCTGTTCGGCGGCCCAGATGTGACTGGGGTCTTGCGGGTGGGGTGGAAATCCCCGCGTGAGCGGCCGCCAAGGGTGCCCATTGCCACTGGGGTATAGGGGGCGGAAAATGGTAGTGCCGACCTGCGGGATCGATTTGCCCGCCAGTTCGGCCATGATCGCCAGGCCGCCCATGTTCGACGTCTTGCCCTGATCCGTCGCCATGCCCAGCGTGGTATAGCGCTTCAGGTGCTCGACCGAGCGGAAGTTCTCCTGATGTGCCAGTTTGACGTCCTTGACGGTGACATCGTTTTGCTGATCCAGCCAGGCGCGGCCCTTGCCCTCGCCCACATGCCAAAAGGCCTGCAGGTTGACGGGCGCGTCTTCTGCCTGCGGCAGGGTGATTGCGGGGCGTCAATCTCCAGCTCTTGCAGCGCCTGTACCGCCTGTTTGCTGCCACTGGCCAGTGCCGCAGCGGTTGAGAAATCGCCATTGGCGGCGCTTAAGAACACTTAAGCCCGCAGGGCCATCCCCGGAACAAAAGCAGCGATCTGATCATTCCAGACCGGGCGACCGCGCTGGTGGCAGGTCATATGCACATTTGGGTTCCAGCCGCCGGAGACGCCAAGCGCGCCGCACTCAATGGTGCGTTCCGAGCCATCCGCCAGACGCAGCTGGATAAAGTTCAGCCCCAACCGGCCCGAGGTGTCGATCACCCGGGCGCCCTGGATCAGCTCGCAATCGGCCAGACGCGGCGCATCAGGACGGGTGTCGATCACGGCAGCGACGCCCACGCCTTTGGCGATCAGGTCCAGGGCGGTGCGGTGGCCATCGTCATTATTGGTAAACACCACCACTTTCTGCGCCGGAGTTGCGGCCCAGCGATTGGCATAGGCGCGCATGGATCCGGCCAGCATGATGCCGGGCCGGTCGTTGTTTTCAAAGGCAATGGGCCGCTCAATCGCCCCGGCACACAGCAGCGTGCGCTTGGCGTAGATGCGCCACAGGATCTGGCGCGGCTTGCCCGCATCCGGCGTGGCCAGATGGTCCGAGACCCGCTCGACTGCGCCGTGGATGCCGTGGTCAAAGGCGCCAATAATTGTGGTGCGCGCCATGCAACGCACATTGGGCAGCGTCTGCAGCTCTGCCATGGTCTGCGAGACCCAGTCCAGTGCAGATCCTTCGCCAATCTCAAAATTTTCCGCGTTCAGGCGACCGCCAAAGACAAAATCCTCCTCGGCCAGGATCACCTGTGCCCCGGCGCGCGCCGCCGTCAGCGCCGCCGCCAGACCGGCAGGGCCAGCGCCAACAATCAGCAGATCACAGTGCAGGAAGCCTTTGTCATAGCTATCGGGATCTTCCTGCAAGGACAGCGACCCCAGACCGGCAGCTTTGCGGATGATCGGCTCGTAGATTTTTCCCAGAAGGCCGCGGGCCACATGAAGGTCTTGTAGTAAAATCCGGCGGTCAGAAAGGTGGAGAACCGGTCGTTGATCGCCATGGCGTCGAACTTCAGCGACGGCCAGCGGTTCTGGCTATTGGCCATCAGCCCGTCAAACAATTCCGCCGTGGTGGCGCGGGTATTGGGTTCGCGGCGCGCACCGCTGCGCAGCTCGACCAGGGCGTTGGGCTCCTCGCTGCCCGAGGACAGCACCCCGCGCGGACGGTGGTATTTGAACGAGCGCCCCATCAGCCGCACCCCATTGGCCAGCAGCGCCGAGGCCAGCGTGTCGCCGGGATGACCCTGATAAGACCTGCCATCAAAGGTGAAGCTCAACGTCCGGCTGCGGTCAATCTGGCCACCGGGTAATCGGTTTGGTTGTGCCATGGTCGGCGCCTCTATTTGCTGCGGCCAAGGGAGCGGGCCACATCGCGGGCCAGCTCAACCTTGGTGATTTCATGGGTGGTGGTGTCGCGTGTCACCACCACCCAGCTGCGATCGCCGGTCTCGTGGAACCACAGCTCGCGGTGCAGACCTGCGGGATTATCCCGCAGATACAGGTAGTCGTGGAACTGCTCCTGGGCATCCTCGGCCTGCCAGTCGGGCCGGTTGATCAGCGAAGCATCGCCCAGATAGGTGAACTCTTGCGCGTCGCGAGGGCCAAGAAGCGGGTGGTTGATCAGCATCTCAGGTGCTCCTCAATGCAGGTTGGGCTGGGCGCCCATGCCTTTTCATCGATCATGTGGCCACGCCGGAAACGATCAAAGCGATAGGCGGTGGCAACGTCGTGTGGGGTGTCGGTGGCCAGCAGATGGGCATAACACATGCCCGACGCCGGGATGGCCTTGAAGCCGCCGTAACACCAGCCGCCGTTGAAATAGAGCCCGTCAATATGGGTGCGATCAATGATCGGAGAGCCATCCATCGACATGTCCATGACGCCGCCCCACATGCGCAGCAGACGGGCGCGCCCCAGCGCCGGGATCAGCGCCATGCCGCTTTCGCAGACATCCTCGACCACCGGCAGATTGCCCCGCTGGGCATAAGAGTTGTAGCCGTCAATATCGCCGCCAAACACCAGCCCGCCCTTGTCGGACTGACTGCAGTAAAATGACCCGCGCCAAAGGTGATGACGCCGGGCAGAATGGGCTTTAACCCCTCCGAGACAAAGGCCTGCAAGACATGGCTTTCGATCGGCAGCCGCATATTGGCCTTGGCCATCAGCCGACCAGACGAGCCCGCAACCGCGCAGCCGACCTTACCGGCGCCAATGAACCCGCGCGAGGTTTCCACCCTTTGCAGATCCCATCCTCAATGCGGAACCCGGTGACTTCGCAGTTCTGGATGATATCAACGCCCAGCCTGTCAGCGCCCCGGGCATAGCCCCAGGCCACCGCATCATGGCGCACCGTGCCACCGCGCCGCTGCGCCAACCCGCCCTTGATCGGGAACCGGGCGTTGTCAAAATCAAGAAACGGGTATTCCTTGCGGATCTGCTCGGTGCTCAGCAGCTCGGCATCGGCCCCGTTCAATATCATGGCATTGCCACGCCGGACAAAGGCATCGCGTTGCGCATCGCTGTGGATCAGGTTGAGAATGCCGCGCTGGCTGACCATCGCATTATAGTTCAGCTCCTGCTCCAGACCCTCCCACAGCTTCAGCGAATACTCATAAAACGGCTCGTTGCCATCCAGCATATAGTTCGAGCGGATGATCGTGGTGTTGCGGCCAACATTACCGCCGCCAATCCAGCCTTTTTCAAGCACCGCAATGCGGGACTTGGCAAAGGTCTTGGCCAGATAATACGCCGTGGCCAACCCATGCCCACCACCGCCAATAATCACAAAATCATACGAAGATTGCGGCTCAGGATCACGCCAAACAGGACCCCAGCCCCGATGACCCGTCAAAGCCTCTTTAATCACACGAAGACCTGAGTACCGCATTTATGACCTCATCCATTTGCGACACAATGATGCAGGAAATCCAGTGAAACTACTGTGGTAGATCGGACAATCACCCCGTGAGATCCGACATTCAGGGATGCCGAGCAGAAATTACTTAGGCGAATTTGTCGGGAAGCCCTCGTAGCGTGAGCGGTTTTCACTGATGCTTAACAGCCAGTTTTCGACGATTTGGCATTCTTCAAAATCAACAGCCTGGTCCGCGCGCAACAGATAGTATCCCTGGTCTGTGCGAACGTTCTGATCTTTTATGGGTTTGACCAATTTACCTTGAGCGATCAGCGGGTCCACCAAATGCCGCCACCCAAGTCCAATGCCCAATCCGTCAACCGCAGCCTGAACCATCATTGGATAGGTATTGAACAAAGCCGAGCGTTCCAGATCGGCAATGGGCGAGCCAATCGTGTTCAGCCAGACCTGCCAATTCATCCATTCTGTGTGCTTGGAAGAGACTTCGAGAAAGTCGTGAGACGGGAAGGTGGCTAAATCTGCGGCCTCCGGATTTGCCTCCAGGTACGCCGGGGAACAGATCGGAAAAATCGTTTCACCGAACAATAACTGCGCCTGAAACCCTGGCCAGTGGCCCGACCCGCGCAGAATTGCCAGATCCACCGTTTCGGACAGGCATTCGTCGTCATTGTCCGAGGCAACCATCATAATTTTCAGGTGTTTGTTTTTCCGGGTGAATTGATTGAGACGCGGCATCAACCATAAAGTCGCCACCGAGTTGGTGGCAGCGACGGTCACCGGATTGTGCTGATGTTCTGCAACGATAAGGCGGGATGCATCGCGCAGATCCTGCAGTGCGGGCTGGATACGGGCCAGAAAGGATATGCCCTGTGACGACAGCGTGATCGACCGATGGCCCCGTACAAACAGCGAAATTCCATAGTGCAACTCAAGCAAACGAACTTTGCGGCTGATCGCGGTTTCGCTGATGTTGAGCATTTTTGAAGCGCCGACAAAACTTTGTGTCTCGGCCGCGGCCTCAAACGCCAGCAAATAGTCCAGCGGAGGTAAGGAGGTGTTCCCCGTCTTCATGATGAGACCCGGAAATAATATTTACAATTTAAATCAACGTGCTGCCTAAGAGTTTGTGCTCTGTCGGCCAGTGGTTTTTCCGACATTTTTCTCTCCCGTATTATTTTGCCGCTAATTTCTTTGGGCATAGCGCATCAAATCTCTATGCTACGATTTTGGCCTAACTGTTCAGTATGAGCGCAATCCGAGCAAACGAGTCGGATATCATAGCATTAGTAATTTGCCGTCAAGGGAGCCATCATGAACCTTAAAAGTGCACTGTCCGCGACAGCCGTCCTCGCCGTCCTGTCCACCGCTGCCAATGCAACAGATAGCAGCGATCCCATTGTCATCCCCATTCACAACTGGTCCTCACAAATTGTGATGAGCCATGTTGTTGGACAGATTTTCGAAAGCATGGGCAACCATGTTGAATTTGTAACCACCGATTCACAGGCGGTTTATGAATCGGTGCGTCTGGGCGATGTCACGCTTGAGTTGGAAGTCTGGGAAGGCGCGTTTGGCGCGTCATTCAATGCCGCGCTTGAAAAGGTGGTCTGCACGATGCCGGATCCCATAATGCAGTCACCCGTGAAGATTGGTGGTATCCGGCCTGGACAAAAGAATCCTGCCCTGGTCTGCCCAGCTGGGAGGCTTTGAATGCCTGCGCCGATAAATTCACGACGCCTGAAACCGGGTCAAAAGGACGCTTTCTGGGCGGTCCGGTTGACTGGTTGAAGCATGACCAGGAACGTGTCGATGCGCTTGGCATGAACTTTACAGTGGTGAATGCTTACCGGCCGCTGCAATTTGGGCTGAAATTGGCGCTGCGGAAAAGACAAAACGCCAATTGTGGTGTTCAACTGGACACCCAATTTTGCCGAAGCCGTGTGGCCGGGCGAATTTGTCGAATTCCCCACCTGGGTTGAAGGCTGCAACGACGATGCCAGTGTTGGACCCAATCCGGATGCGACCTATGACTGCGGCAACCCAGCCACCGGTTATCTGAAAATCGCGGCCTGGGACGGGATGCAGGAAAAATGGCCAGCTGCCTATGAGACCCTGACGCAGATCTCCTTTACCAATCCCCAAATTGCCGAAATGGCCAAGATGGTGGATGTGGACGAGATGGAGCCAGAAGACGCCGCCGCAGCCTGGTTGGAAGAGAACGCCAGCGCCTGGTCTGGCTGGACCAACTAAACCCAACTGAAATGACACCTACTCTGCCGGGGTTCCTCTCGGCAGAGCTGCCACCTCAGGAGCACATTAATGTCCGCTGAAACGCCAGTAATATCATGCCAAAATGTTTGGAAGATCTTTGGGAACAAACCCGAGGACTATCTGGCGCAGATGCCCGAGGGCCGGACCTATGATGAAATCCATTCAGATGGGTATATTGCCGGCGTAAGCAATGTTTCGCTGGATATTGCGCGCGGTGAGATGCTGGTGATCATGGGGTTGTCAGGCTCTGGGAAATCCACCTTGGTGCGGTGTTTTTCGCGGTTGCATGACATTACCGGCGGCAACATTGCTGTCGAAGGCCAGGACATAATGGCTCTGAATGAAAACGAGTTGATTGAGCTGCGTCGCAGTAAGATGGGCATGGTGTTCCAGAGCTTTGGACTGTTGCCACACCGGACAGTGCTGGAGAACGTTGCATTTCCGTTGGAAATGCGGGGGCAGGGACGCCACGATCGCCGTGAACGCGCCATGGAAGTGATCAAATTGGTTGGGCTGGAAGGCCGCGAAGAGTATTTTCCACGCGAATTGTCCGGGGGCCAGCAGCAGAGGGTTGGTATTGCCCGTTCGCTTGCGATTGAGCCCGACATTTGGTTTCTCGACGAGCCGTTTTCTGCCCTGGACCCGTTGATCCGGCGTGAAATGCAGGATGAGTTTCTGCGTCTTCAGGAAATGCTGGGCAAAACTATTGTCTTTATCACCCACGATTTTGACGAGGCGCTTCGATTGGCCGACCGTATTGCCATCATGAAAAATGGTGCCGTTGAACAATGCGACACCCCAGCGCAGATCGTGCTGAACCCGGCCACGCCCTATGTCAAAAAATTCACCGAAGACATTGAAAAATCCCGCGTTGTGCGCGCCAGCGCTTTGACGACACCCTTGAACGGGTCCACCGTCGAGGGGACGCCAATTCTGGACAGTGCAACCATTCAGCAACTTGCGCGCCAGTTGATCAATGAAACGCGGGACGTCTTGCCCGTGGCTGACAAAGATGGGGCGCTGATTGGCGCGTTGAACCGGCAACATGCACTTAATGTGTTGCTGGGAGACGCATAATGGCGATTGCCGACACCAATTTTTCAACCAGTGGCCGCAAGTGGTCCAATCCGCAGGTTGCCAAAATCCTGCTGGGCTGCGCCGTAGCGATTGCCGTTCTGCGACCCATTCTGCCCGATTTTCTGATCCGGGTGCCGGATTGGGCGGTGCTGCCCTATGACATCTGGTTTCAGGCCATTTTTGACTTCATCAAAGATGATCTTGGTCTGATCCATGTGACCCGAGGCATTTCATTGGGATTGGAGTGGTTGCTCGATGTCACCGCCAATCTGCTGTATGGCAAACGGCGCTGGCCCAATATCGGCCCCATTCCCTGGACTGCCGTGACGGCGGTTATTGCCGTGACCGGTTACTGGCTGGGTGGCAAACGTTTGGCGCTGTTGAGTGGCGGAACCTTTATCTGGGTGGCGCTGATTGGCCAGTGGAAACTGGCGATGCAAACGATGTCAGTGATTGCGGTTGCAGCCCCCGTGGCGTTTTTCCTAGGACTGTTGCTGGGCATTCTGGCCTGGAAATCCAAACGGTTTGAACGGGCATTGATGCCGCTGCTTTCGGTGCTGCAAACGCTGCCATTTTTCACCTACCTGCTACCTGCAGTGATCTTTTTCAAAGTCGGGCCAACCGCCGGCTGTGTGGCGACGATCATCTACGCGATTCCACCAATGGTTCTGATGACCTCGCTGGGGTTGAAAAAAGTGTCGCCCGATGTTGTTGAGGTTACCATATGAGCGGGTCAACCCGCTGGCAGATGCTGCGCCATGTTTACCTGCCTGCCGCCAGAACCGAGATCCTGGTGGGTGTGAACCAGGTTATCATGCTGTGTCTTGCCATGGTTGTTCTGACTGCCTTTATCGGTATGCCGGGACTTGGGGCCAAGCTGCTGTCTCTGATGAACTCGTTGAAACTGGGACGTAGTTTTGAAATTGGCGTGACCATTGTTCTGATCGCGGTGACCCTGGACCGGATGTCAAAGGCCTGGGTGGTCAAGCAGCCGGAGCATTTTGAACGCGGCGCGACCTGGGCCACGCGGCACAGGACCCTGTTGCTTGGCGTTGCCGCCTTTGTCGGATTTCTTGTTATTGCGCAATTTGTGCAGGTGGCGGATCACATCACCCGCAAGCAGGACCTGTCTGTCGGCAAAGAAATCGATGGTGTGATCCGTGCGGTTCTGGCCAATGACGGGGTGACGGCGGTGACCGGCTGGCTGCGCTGGTTTCTGATCACCTGGGTCTTGATCCCCTTTCGCAACGCCTTGCTATGGTTGCCGACCTTTAGCATTCTTCTGGCTGTCGCAGCCCTTGGCTATGCCGTTGGAGGACGCAAGTCTGCTCTCTTGGCCTTTGGTTTCTTTGGCATCATTGCGCTGACCGGATGGTGGGATCGATCGATCATCACCCTATACGCCGTCATTTCGGCGGTGATCCTGGCAGTGCTGATCGGCATTCCGCTGGGGATTGCGGCGGCGCGTAATGAAAAATGGGCGGAACCGATTTTACTGGCCTGTGACACCATGCAGACCTTTCCCAGCTTTATCTATCTGATCCCGGCCATCATGCTGTTCAGTGTCAACGATGTGGCGGTTGTCTTTGCGATCCTGATCTTTGCCACCGTGCCGCTAACCCGATACACCATCGAAGGCCTGCGTGGGGTTCCTCTGGAATTGATCGAGGCGGCTGATATGTCGGGCGCGACCCGGCATCAGAAACTGATGAAAGTGCAGCTGCCGCTGGCTTTGCCGACTATGGCTGTGGGGTTCAATCAGGCCATCATGTTTGCCTTTTCATGGTCATCATCGCCGCCTTTATCGGCACTCAGGATCTGGGCCAGGAGCTGCAAAAGACGCTTGCTTAAGCAATGACCTTGGCAAGAACTTTGTTTTGGGCATGTGTGTGGCCCTGATGGCGCTGACTTTTGACCATATCATCATGCGCTGGTCCAATGAGCGCCGTAAATCGCTGGGTGTTGGGTGAGTTGATGGCTGGGATTTCTGACCTCAGGACAATTGCCAATGTCAGCACGGCACAGTTTGAGCCGATGCAAATCAAGGGCGCGGTCTGTGATGATGTCTGGTGGTTCAATATTTCGTTTGACGAGGTATCCGGACGGGGCAGTTACCTGATGATCATGGCACCGGGAAGTTTCAGCGCACCGCACCGTCATTTGGGCATGGAAGAATTCTATGTCCTGGACGGTGAAATGGTTGATTTCGACGGGACGATTTATGGCACCGGGGATTTTGTCAGTCTCAAAGCCGGGTCTCAACACCAGTCGACCTCGCCATCCGGGTGCAAGCTGATCGTCACGCACCACGGTAAAATCCGCAATCTGCAACCCGAAGAGTGGGACCAGGCAATTGACCATTAATCCAATGTTTCCAACACCATTTGAACGCGCGGGGGTGATCACTCCCGGGCTGTCGGTGTTGCCGCGCGGTGTTGAACGCCACCCAGTGCCCGGAGGGGGCAGTCGGGCGGTGCCGGTGTTTCAGGGTGATGAAATCACGCTTCAGGATCGCGAAGGGCTGCAGCCGGTCGAAATGGTGTTTTTTGCACCTGATGGCAGCAGTGACGCTGGCATGATCGGAGCCAGGGGCGGGCGGGACCCGCAGGGGCTAAAGGCTGCCTTGCTGCGTGACGTCTCGGGGGCCAAGGTGGTTCAGGCGCTGAACACTGCGGGATTTGACATTGGCAGGGCTGATGGCACGGTGGTGTTTGCGGACGGGTCCCGCGCGGGCGAGACTGCCAGTTTCGTGGCCTCATGCGATGGGCTGTTGATTGTCTGCGCGGCTGGCGCGGCGATGGAACCACAGGAGCAATGGGCTCCAACCGAAGTGGTTCTGTATCTGCGCCGGTTTAATCCATTGGCGGCAAAAGATATCCTGACGCCGCCAGATCCATTGGCGGCAACGCTGGGCGATTACAATATTCAGCCCGGACAGGCCAAACCCTATGAGGTGAAGGCCGGGCAGTTTATCCAAATTCTGGATGTGCAGGGGCGTGAATGTTCTGATTTTCAAGCGCTGTCGCTGCGCGCCCTGGACAAGGGTATCGAGCGCGAAATCGACCCGACCACCACCCGGTCGCTGATGGGGTCGCTGTATCCTGCGCCAGGTATATTCTCGAAATATTTCTCATCAGATCAGGAACCGCTGGTCGAGATCATCCAGGATACTGTGGGCCGCCATGACACCTTTGGGCTGGCCTGCAGCGCACGCTATTACGAGGATCTGGGCTATCCCGGTCACATCAATTGTTCGGATAATATCAACCGGGAACTGTCTGCGTATGGGGTGCGCCCACGCGGTGGCTGGCGATCAATTTCTTTTTCAACACCATGCTGGATGACACCAATGCCATCAGCATGGACGATCCATACTCCCGACCGGGCGACTATGTGATGCTGCGCGCGCTGACTGATCTGCTGTGCGTCTCGACCGCTTGTCCCTGCGATGTGGACCCTGCCAATGGTTGGAACCCCACGGATATACAGGTGCGGGTCTACCGGGAAAACGAAGACTTCAAGCGCTCGATAGGCTGGCGCAAGACACCGGAGGCCGATGTGGAAAGCACTAAGAGGACGGGATTTCATGACTGCTTTGCAAAGCATACCCGTGATTTTGTAGAATATGCGGGATACTGGCTGCCCAACCAAATGACCAATCACGGCGCCATCGCTGAATATTGGGCGGCCCGTGAAAAGCGGTTGTGATGGACCTGTCACCGCTGCGCAAATACGAAGTCACCGGTCCGGATGCCGAAGAGCTGATGCAGCTTTGTGTGACCCGCAATATCAAAAACTGGCGGTTGGGGCCATTGTCTACACCGCGATGTGTTACGAGCATGGCGGCATGATAGATGACGGCACCGTCTATCGGTTGGGCGAAACAAACTTTCGCTGGATCGGCGGCAATGATCAGTCCGGGCTGTGGCTTCGCAAGCAGGCGCAGGAACGGGGCTTGAACGCCTGGGTGCGAAATTCAACGGACCACCATTGCAACATCGCCATTCAGGGACCCTTGTCGCGCGACATCCTGAAACAGGTGATCTGGACGCCACCGCAACAGGCAACGGTCGAAGAGCTGCCGTGGTTTCGGTTGAGCATCGCCCGGATTGGTGATTTTCACGGCCCCTCGGTGGTTGTGAGCCGCACCGGGTATTCGGGTGAACTGGGCTATGAAGTCTTTTGCCATCCCAAAGATGCAGAACAGGTCTTTGATGCGATTTGGGCCGTGGGCGAGCCGTTAGGAATGGTGCCACTGGGGTTGGCCGCATTGGATATGCTGCGGATCGAAGCGGGATTGATTTTGCCGGATCGGAATTTGACGACCAGACCGACCCGATGGAGGCCGGGATTGGGTTTACCGTGCCGCTTAAATCCAAAACGGATGATTTTATTGGTCGCGCCGCACTCGAGCAACGCAAGGCGCATCCGCAGAAGATCCTTGTCGGGCTGGAGCTGGACGGTGGCATTGTGCCAGTGCCGGGAGATTGTGTGCATGTGGGCAAGCCGCAAATTGGCATCGTTACCTCGGCAATGAAATCGCCCATTTTGGGGAAGGTTATCGCCTTGGCCCGTGTGGACGTTTGTCATGCTGAAATCGGTACCAAATTTGAAATCGGGCAATTGGACGGAGATCAAAAACGTCTGAAGGCCACGGTTGTGCGCTTTCCACATTTTGACCCCACCAAGGAACGGGTGAAAGGCAATTACTGAGACGTGAACGATGGTCGATTTCGGTGGCAGGCGCGTTGGGGCCTGCCGCAGTATATGCGATTTTTGAGACACCGGCCGAGACCATTATAGAGGTCTAGGACAACAGGTTTCATACATGTAAATTTATCGTGCAGAGTATAAATCTTGAATATACCGCCAGAGATAACTTGCCACTTTATACCCTGCAGGGTATAAAACATAAAAATACCGCCAGAGATAATTTTGGAAGGGTGTGGGCAAGTGTCAAAAAACGAATTTCGACCGGAGCGGGTGCGTGCCCGATCAGAGCTTGGTGTCGTTCTGCGCCGCGCGAGAAAAGACAGGGGCCTTACGCAGTCTCAGCTGGGGCGCCTTGCTGGCATGAAGCCACACAGGATTTCGATGATCGAAACCGGAAATTCCGACATGAAAATCAGCACGCTGTTCTCCCTCTTGTCTGCGCTTGATTTGGATGTGCAGGTTCTCTCCAGAGGTGACGGGTCGGGCAAGGGCAGTAAGATAGCGGATATTTTCTGATGGGCAGGAAACCCATTCGAAGAGTTTTATGCGTCTATCTTAATGGCAGGCTGGCGGGGAAGCTTACAAAAAAGCCCGATGGCGCAGTCAGTTTTACCTACAGCGCTGAATGGCTGGACTGGGACCATACTTTCCCAGTGTCACTTTCCCTGCCTTTGCAGATGGGGGAGATAAGGGGCGGGCAGGTTCTGTCGGTCTTTGACAATCTGCTTCCCGACAATGACCAGTTGCGCAGGGATGTGGCGCAAAGGATGGGTGCAGAAGGACGTGATCCGCATTCGCTGTTGTCGGCCATCGGCCGGGATTGTGTGGGGGCAATGCAGTTTATTCCCGAGGGAGAGGCGCCAGGTGATCCGTTCTCTGGTGAAAGTGTGACGCTGGAGGCCACAGGCGTAGAGGATATCCTGAAGAACCTGAGCCGCAAACCACTTGGGCTGGACCGGGAGAAAGCCTTTCGGATCTCGGTGGCGGGCGCCCAGGAGAAGACGGCGCTGTTGTTTGACGAGGGAGTGTGGAAGCTCCCCGCAGGTCTGACAGCCACCACCCACATTCTGAAGACACGCATGGGCCTTTTGGCGGCGGGGGGCATTGATATGGCGACCAGTCTGGAGAATGAATTCCTGTGCCTGAAACTGGCGCGGGCCTTTGGGTTTGATGTGAATGACGCCTGGATTGAACGGTTCGGGGAAACGGATGCGCTGGTGATCGAGAGGTTTGATCGGCAGGTATCGGGTGAGCGGCGTCTTCGGCTGCCACAAGAGGATTTTTGTCAGGCCCTTGGCTATCCGTCCCATACAAAATACGAGACGGACGGCGGTCCCGGCATTGGTAAATGTCTGGAGTTGCTGCAAGGCGCGGCCAATAGCAATGGCGACCGGGTCACGTTTTTCGCGGCTCAGATCTTTTTCTGGATGATTGGCGCGACGGACGGGCATGCAAAGAACTTCTCGGTGTTCCTGTCGCCGTCTGGATACGAATTGACGCCGCTGTACGATATCCTGAGTGCAGAGCCCGCATTGGCCCAAAAGCAGATCACACATCGGCAAATGCAGCTGGCGATGGCCGTGCGGGGTGAAAGCCGCTACTATCGGATAGACCAGATTGTGCCCCGGCACTTCCACAGCACCGCCAAGAGGGCTGGCTTGGGGGAGACACTGGCAGGACGCGCCTTTGACCAAATTATTGGTGCCGGGCAGGGCGCGATTGATGCTGTTCGGGATGCGCTGCCAGTTGGGTTTCCTGAAGGGGTTTCAAAACCCATTTTTGCAGCCGCAAGGCATCGCCTGACCCGGCTGCAAGCGTTCCACGCCGCCTGAGGGTGGCATGAAACCGCACCCTACTCCCCTGTAACAGGCTTGGGGCCCGCATTGATTACAAACCATCTTGCATTTCACTGCTTGGCGGTTCCCACGCCTTCAATTGCACCTTCACCCAGTCTCTCCACTGGCCCACAAACTCCTCGGCCAAACAGGACAAGGGGCGCTGGTGTGGAGTGAGGATCGAGTAGCCAAACGGGACATCTGGCTTGAATGGCCGAAAGACGATGCGCGCCGCATCACCTTTGCTGCGCAGGTATGAATATGCGCTGAGCACATCCACGACGGCGCATATCTGTCCGGATTCGATAAAGGGAAACAGCGGCAGGAAATACTGCATGTCCACGCGGATTTTGAATTCAGTATCCATGGCGGCAAAGGCCGCCTGCGTGTTGGAAAACGTTGAATGAGTTGGTTGCAAAGCCCCATAGGGTGACCATCCAGATCCTTGGCGGTGATAATTTTATGCGCGGCCAAGGGATGGTCGATGGGTAAGGCACACAAGCAATTGCAGGTCATACTTTCATTGAGGAATAGACGGTCGGGTTCTTCAAGAACCTCAAGGTCACAAAACCCCACGTCAAAGCTCTGAGCCGAGATCAGATTACGCACCTGAGGCGAACTTCGTGTGGCGACAGTGACATGTACCTCGGGACGATCTGCGATAAAGCGACTGATGAACTCAGGAAGCAGAAATGCCGACGGACCAGGCATGGCAACAATACGCAGATGCCCGGTTCGCCGATCACGGAGTGCCGTTAGATCTGCTCCGCTGTGCTTATCCGGTCGAGCACCTCTTTGGCTTCGGAAAGAAGATAATGCGCCTCGGGCACGGGCACCAATCGCCGTCCTTCGCGCAGGAAAAGCGGCATGTCCAGATCCGTTTCCAGTGTTTTCAGCGAGGCGCTGATGGCCGGTTGGGTCCGGTGCAAATTGCGGGCGGCCTGACTGATCGAGCCGGATCTCATGATTTCCCTAAAGACTGTAAGCTGCTGCAAGTTCAAGAAAAGATTCCATCCATAAAGACTATTTATGGATACCATAAAACTTTGAGTTTGTGTTTATCTAAATTGCCAACCACCCTTGGCCAATCGAAATTGCAACAAACGTTCCCGGCCAAAACGGGGCGCAGCACGATATCAGGGAGAATTTGACAATGGGCTTTATCAAGAAAATTACCGCAACGGCGCTGGCATGCAGCATGGTAACCGGGGTTGCACATGCACAAGACATGACCTTTTTCCGCATTGGCACCGGCGGTGCTGGCGGGACTTATTTCCCCATTGGTGGCATCATTGCCAATGCCATTTCGAACCCGCCAGGTTCGCGGGCCTGTGACGCGGGCGGCAACTGTGGCGTGCCGGGTCTGGTGGCGATGGCGCAATCGACCAATGCCTCGGCCCACAACGTGAATGCGATCCAAACCGGCCAGATGGAGGCAGGCCTGTCCGGTGCAGCGACCCTGCATTTTGCCTATCACGGCACCGAAAAATTCGAGGGCAACGCCAAGCCAGATCTGCGGGTGATTGCCAATCTTTATCCTGAAGATCTGCATCTTGTGCTGCCAGAGGGCCAGAATCTGGCCAGCCTTGGCGACCTCAAAGGTCAGCGCGTCGGCATTGCACAGGCAGGGTCTGGCACCCAGATCGCCGTTGAACTGATCCTCGGGGATCATGGTATCAATCGCGACAATATCGATGAAGCCGAGCTGAACAACAGCCAGTCTGCGGAACGTATTGCTGATGGTCAGCTGGATGCCTATTTCTATGCCGCTGGTACCCCAGTGGCCGCGATGATCCAACTGGACAACACCAAGGGCATGGAATTGCATAATTGGTCCGCCGAAGAGATCAAGATGGCCAATACTACGGTGCCTTACTACATTCCTTCGAAAATCCCCGCAGGCACTTACCAGGGCATCGATTATGACGTTAACACAGTTGCTGTGTCTGGAATGTTGGTGACCAATGCCAACCAGCCTGAAGAGTTGATCTATGAAATCACCAAGGCGATGTGGTCTGATACGGCGCGCAAGCTGCTGGATAATGGCCATCCAAAAGGTCGTGCAATCACGCTTGAAACCGCGCTGGAAGGCGTCGAAGGCATCGGTGTTCCATTGCACCCCGGCGCCGAGCGTTTCTATCGTGAAATGGGCATGATCAAGTAACCAAACTCTCCTGACTGCGGCAGCGAAAATGTTCTTTTCGCTGCCGCCTTTTGTTTGCCTGTTAGTGGCAGGGCAGTGGCTATTGCGGCCGCGCCTGCACAGGGCGACTGCATCCAATTTTTTGGGAACCTCCTATGCCCGTCAATTCGCATCTCGACAATAAAACGCTGGAAGAGCTGGAAAAGAAGTATGATTCAGCGCTGAACACCCGTGACAATGGCCCTGTGCTGACCAGAGTGATCTACTGGGCCAGCATTTGCTTTGCGCTTTATCATCTGTGGACTGCGGGGTTTGGTACGCCGGTTGACCATGTTCATATGGGCATCCACTTGTCGGGGTTGTTCCTGTTCATCTTTGTTGGTTTCCCATTGATCAAATCAGCCCGTGCGCTGGAATGGTCGGGTGCGCGTGCGCTGGCTCCGGGCAATGTGCCGCTATATGACTGGGCGCTTGCAGCTTTGGGCATTTCTGCGGCGCTTTTCCTGTGGCTCAGCTGGCGCGGGTTTTCCGGCTTTGGATTTGACATCGACGAGCAGGCGCTGCGTCAGGGCAACCCGTCGGGGCCGGATGTGTTCTTTGGCTCCATTCTGGTGCTGACCGTATTAGAGATTGCCCGCCGCACAATCGGATTTGTGCTGCCACTGATTATTCTGGTCTTTATGGTCTACGCCTTGTTTGGCCCCTATATGCCGGCGCAGATCCTGAAGCATCCGGGCGTCAACTGGCAGCAATTCGTCAACAACATGTATTTCCCGTCCGAGGGTATCTTTGGGGTGACCCTGTGGGTGGTTTCAACAGTGGTGTTTCACTTTGTGCTGTTCGGCGTGGTGGCGCAACGCATGGGTTTGGGACAGTTTTTTGTTGATAACGCGATGATCCTGGCCGGGCGCTATACCGGCGGTCCAGCCAAAGTCTCGGTGATATCGTCTGCCTTCTTTGGCACCATCTCGGGCAGCTCGATTGCCAATACGGTGTCTACCGGATCGCTGACCATCCCCAACATGAAGAAGATGGGGTATCCCGGCCATTTTGCCGGCGGGGTTGAGGCCGCGGCCTCGGCTGGAGGGCAGATCACGCCGCCGATTATGGGCGCTGCGTCCTTCCTGATGGCTGAGTATCTTGAGGTGCCCTATACCACCATCGTGATCGCGGCCATTGTCCCGGCGCTGATGCACTATATCGGCGTGATGTCGATTGTGCATTTCACCGCTAAACGGTTGAGATTGCCCACCTATACACGAGATCAGCTGCCCAATATGGTGGCCGTGTGGAAAGACGGCTGGTATACGATCATTCCACTGATCGCGCTGCTGCTGGTGTTGTTCTCTGGCTACTCCCCCAATATGGCCGCCTTTATCGGGCTTAACCTTTGTATTGTGGTGGGATTCTGCGGCATGGACCGCCCGCTGACCTTGCCTATACCGCTCGCCTTGCTGGGGTTCATCTTCTGGAAGGCCTCGCCCTATTCTGGCGAGGGGTATTCGCCAGAGATGGCCGGAATGCTGGCGGCGCTGACCATCCTGGGCAGCCTGCATCGCAACAAAAGACAAAGCTTCCGGGACCTGTTTGATAGCTTCCATGTCGGTGTTCAATATGCGCTGGCAGTGGGGGCGGCCTCGGCTGCGGTGGGCATTGTTGTCGGCGTTATCAACACAACCGGAGTTGGCTTCCGCCTTGGCTTTATGGTGACTGGTGGTGCGGCAGATATGGCGGCGACACTGGCCCCGCTGCTGGACTGGACCGGGCTTGAAACCTTTAGCCACAGTTCTATCCAGCAATTCCTGTCCCTGGTCCTGATCGCTATGGCCTGTATCCTGATGGGGGCCGGGCTGCCGACCACGGCGCTATATATCATGCTGGTGGCTGTCGCCACACCGGCCCTGAACCAACTGGGAGTGCCGCCGCTCGCCACCCATATGTTCGTTCTGTATTACGGCGTGATTTCCGAGATTACACCGCCGGTTTGCGCGTCCGCCTATGCCGCTGCCGGTATCGCCGGCGCCAACCCGTTCCGAACTGGCATGAGCGCCTTTACCCTGGGACTGGGTAAACTGATGGTGCCAATGGTGTTTGTCTATGCGCCGACAATGCTGATTGTGCTGCCTGAGTATTTCACTTTGCTCAGTTTCCTGCAGGTCAGCATAACTTGCGCGTTGGGTGTTTTTGCCATTGCCACCGCAGTGTCCGCCTATTTCATGGCCCCGTTGAATAGTGTCTGGCGGCTGCTAATGGCGATCGGTGGGATCTTATTGGTGGCTCCCAGTGGGGCTTCGGATCTTACGGCACTGGCTGTTATCGCGCCGGTTATCGTACAGCAGTTGGCCAGCCTGCGTTCGGAAAGGGCCGCCGCATGACCCAAGGGTCAAAGGATCAGGCCCCGGACGTCACAGTTCTGGGTGCAGGGATCATTGGTATTTGTACTGCCCTGTCGCTGATCGAAAAGGGGCTGCGCGTCCGGCTGGTGGACCGCGATGCTCCGGGGCAGGCGACCTCTTTCGGCAACGCCGGGATCATCTCGCCTTGGTCTGTGGTGCCGCAATCCATGCCGGGGCTGTGGAAACAGATACCGGGCATGCTGCTGGATCCCATGGGGCCGGTGGCGGTCAAACCGAGTTATCTGCCGCGGCTGGCCTATTGGGGCATGCGGTTTATGCGCGAGGGGCGCAGGTCACGCATTCCAGCGATTTCCGATGCGATGGAACTGTTGAACAGGGACTGTGTGACCCTTTTTCGCCAGCATCTGGCCGGAACAGGGCGCGAGGATCTGATACGAGATAGCCTGTATGTGCATGCCTTTCGCAACGCAGAAGCGGCTAATCTGTCCGATATCGGCTATGTCATGCGAAAGGAAAAAGGTGCGCGGTTAGAACGGATCGGGGCGGCGGACCTGCAGGATCTGGAACCGGGACTGAGCCCCGACTTTCAAGCGGCTGTGCTTATTCATGATCAGGCGCGGGCCCTGGCCCCGGGCGAGATTGGAACCGTTTTGGCTGATAAGTTCCGCAGCTTGGGGGGCGAGGTTCACCACCAAACGGTCACCGCTATTCGGCCCGAAAATGGTGGATGGAGCTATGACACGGCCGAGGGGGCCTGCTGGTCTCCTAAACTGGTCCTGTCGATGGGCGTCTGGTCGACAACATTGCTGGAACCGCTGGGTATTCGCATTCCGATGCAAGCCGAGCGTGGCTATCACGTGTCGTTTCAGGATCCGGGCGTTACCCTGAACCATTCAGTGATGGACATGGACATGAAATTTGTCGCCTCATCGATGAATGACGGGTTGCGGGTTGCCGGCACCGCCGAGTTTGCAGGCCTTGATGCGCCCCCCAATCAAAAACGGCTGGATGGGCTAATAAAGCTGACCCGGTCCATGCTGCCGGACCTGAACGAAAGCGACATTCACACCTGGTCGGGTCAGCGGCCAAGTCTGCCAGACAGTCTGCCATGTATTGGTGAAATCGAAGGATTCCCTGGGCTTATCGCCGCCTTTGGACACAGCCATTATGGGCTGATGATGGCGCCTAAAACCGGACGCATCGTAGCCGATCTGGTGGTTGAAACGCCCGCCAATACCGATCTGTCACCCTTTCGGGCGACCCGTTTCTAAAGGAGCATTCTCGTGACTTTTGACCCCGGTGGACAAAACATTTGCGGCATTTCCATAGGGGTTCTGTCGCTGGAAAGCTATTTCCCCAAGCCGCCGGGTCATATCAAGAACCCGTCGAGCCTGCCCTTCACGACAACCTATGAAATCCTGCATGGGATCACGGTTCCTAAACTGTTAAACAATCCGTCGTCTGACATGCTTGTGCCGATTTTGGACGCGGCGCGCCGGCTGGAATCCCAGGGCGTGCGGGCGATTACCGGTTCCTGTGGTTTCCTGGCATTATTTCAGAAAGAAATTGCCGAGGCGGTCTCGGTTCCGGTCTTTGTGTCCTCGCTATTGCAGGTGCCACTGGCCTATCAGATGACCCGGGCGCCGGTGGGTGTGGTCACCGCCTCTGCCGCGCTTTTGACCGACAACCACATCGAGGGCGTTGGAGCCCAAGGCATTCCAATTGTAGTGCAGGGTCTTGAAGACACCGAAGAATTTGCATCGGTCATTTTACGAAACGAGCGGGACGGTATGGATTTGGCGAAGGTAAAAAGCGAAGTTCTTGCTGCTGGGCTCCGGCTGATTGACCGTGCCCCCGATATTGGAGCGATCGTTCTGGAATGCACGGATTTACCACCCTATGCCCATGACCTTCAGGCGGCGCTGAAGCGCCCGGTGTTTGATCTGACCACTTTGGCGACAATGATGCATGACGTTGTCTTGCGCAGGCGCTATTCCGGGTTTCAATAAGTGCTGGCCAGCGCTGCGTCCCGTTGTCGGGGTTTCAGCTGGCAAAGGCGCGTTGCCGCAGCACCTTGGGACTGGACCCAAGCTCTCTCTTGCACCAATACGAAAAATTACTAAGCGAGGTGAACCCTGTGGCCACCACGATTTCGGAAAGTGGCAAGCTGGAATGGACGATCAGTTGATGGGCCCGTTCAATCCTAAGCCTGCGGTAAACAGCCAGCGGCGTTGTTCTGGCCTTTTCCTGAAACCGCCGCTCCAGCTTGCGGGTGGAGACATTGGTCCGCTGGGCCAGGTCTCGGATCAGTCTGGGCTCTTCGATGTTGTCCAGCATGAGATCGAGTATGCGACTGATAAGCCGATCACCGTGGGCGCGCTGAAGCAGGTGCAGGGCCACCTTGCTTTTCAGGTTCATCGAAGGGTCTGCAAGGCCAACGTATTCGGACACTGCATCAGCAATGAATGAGCCGTGGTCGTCCTCGATGATCTGCAACAGCAGATGAAGGGCAGCAAAGGGGCTGGTTGCACTCCCGACCCCGCCTGAAGAGGCGACATGCTGGCCTTGTGGCGCACTTCGCAAATCTTCCTCGTCAGCAGCGGCAGAAAAATTGGAGTGGATGGCCAGCGGATGAAGGTGATTTTGCCCGGTGGCGGACAGTAAAACACCGCTCCGCCGATCAGCACCGTGCGCGAGGCATGGCGCAATGTCTGTTGCAAGCGGCTGCGGTCGGGGCCGCTCACCTGCCAACGGCTGTGAATATTGCCCAAAAATATCACCGTATGCCGGGTCTGACCGCCGAGATTTCTGGTCGGGGGTGTGGACAGACAGCGGACAGAGGTTTGGTAGCGGGACGAGGTGATCAGGTCATTGGCAGCGTGAAATAGATCGCGAAACATCTGCGCCCCGAGGCGGCGGCGTCTTCGGGCAGGATGATTTCAATGTGATGGATGGGCCCCGCCACCGACGCATCACCGGTGCAAATGGGGGCAGCGATCTGACTGTTCATGGCTGTCTCCTATCACGCGTTCAAGTTGCCTGTTTGGTTGGCCCCGTCTTATTTGACGGGGCTGTTTGTTGTTTTAAGTTTCGTCTTGGTAGTCAGTCATTGGGGGCATGTGCAGATGAGGTTTCGGTCACCGTAGGCGTTGTCGACGCGGTTGACGGGGACCAGTATTTGTCGACGCCCAATGATCCGGGCGGGAAACAGGCGGTCTCGCGGCTGTAGGGGCGGTCCCAGTCGCCGACCAGATCGCGCACCGTGTGGGGTGCGTTTTTCAGCGGGTTGTTGTCGGCGTCGATCTTGCCGTCGATGACATCCTGGGCCTCGGCGCGGATCGACAGCATGGCGTCGCAGAACCGGTCCAGCTCGTCCTTGGGCTCGGACTCGGTGGGTTCCACCATCAGGGTGCTTACCACCGGCCAGGACATGGTCGGGGCGTGGAAACCGCTGTCGACCAGACGTTTGGCGATGTCATCCACGGTGACATTGCCCGCATCGGCCAGGGGCGGGTGTCGAGAATGCACTCATGGGCGACGCGGCCGGTTTTGGAGGTGTAGAGGACACCGTAGGCGTCTTTCAGGCGGGCGGCGATATAGTTGGCGTTCAGGATGGCGACCTTGGTGGCCTGGGTCAGACCGGCGCCGCCCATCAGCAGGATATAGGCCCAGCTGACCGGCAGGATCGAGGGCGAGCCAAAGGGCGCCGCCGAGACCGGACCCACCGCCGAGCCGTATTCAGGGTGGCCGGGCAGGTGCGCGGTCAGGTGGGATTTCACCCCGATCGGGCCCATGCCGGGGCCGCCGCCGCCGTGGGGAATGCAGAAGGTTTTATGCAGGTTCAGGTGGCTGACATCGCCGCCGATCTTACCGGGCTGGGCCAGACCGACCATGGCGTTCATATTGGCGCCATCGATATAGACCTGACCGCCGTGATCATGGGTGATCTGGCAGACCTCCTGCACGGTTTCCTCAAACACGCCGTGGGTCGAGGGATAGGTGATCATGCAGGCGGCCAGCCTGTCCGAGTGCAATTCAGCCTTGGCGCGGAAATCGGCGATGTCGATATTGCCGTGCGCATCCGCCTTGATGGGCACCACCTTGTAGCCCACCATCTGCGCGGTGGCCGGGTTGGTGCCATGCGCCGAGGTGGGGATCAGGCAGACATTGCGCCCCGCCTGACCCCGGGCCGCGTGATAGTTGCGGATGGTCAAAGGTAAGATATTCACCCTGCGCGCCCGAGTTGGGCTGCTGGCTGATCGCGTCATAGCCGGTGATCTGACACAGTTTATCGTTCAGATCGTCGATCATCTGGGTGTAACCCTGCGCCTGATCCTGCGGCACAAAGGGGTGCAGGTTGCTGAACTCGGGCCAGGTGACCGGGATCATCTCGACGGTGGCGTTCAGCTTCATGGTGCAGGACCCCAGCGGGATCATCGAGCGGTCCAGCGCCAGATCGCGATCCGCAAGACGGCGCATGTAGCGGGTGATTTCGGCCTCGGCCCGGTTTTTGTGGAAAATCGGGTGGGTCAGATAGGCACTGTCGCGCAGGGCGTGCTCGGGCAGGCGATAGTCGCGGTTGGCCTGACTGTCGTCCTGTTTGTCGATGCCAAAGGCGCCCCAGACCGCCTCGATGGTTTCCGGGCGGGTCTGTTCGTCAAGGGAGACGCCCACGGCCGTGGCCCCGACCTTGCGCAGGTTGATGCCGCGGGCCACCGCCGCCTCCATCACGGTTTTCTGCAGCGGACCCACGTCAACCGTGATGGTGTCAAAGAACACCTCGGGCTCGACGGTGTAGCCGTGCTCTTCGAGGCCGGCCAGACGTGAGGTCTTGCGGTGCACCGACTGGGCGATCGCCTTGATGCCGTCGGGACCGTGATAGACCGCATACATCGAGGCCATCACCGCCAGCAGCGCCTGGGCGGTGCAGACGTTGGAATTGGCCTTTTCACGGCGAATATGCTGTTCGCGGGTTTGCAGCGCCAGCCGGTAGGCCTTGTTGCCGTGGCTGTCGACCGAGACACCAATGATGCGGCCCGGCATGGCGCGCTTGAGCTTATCCGTGGTGGCCATATAGGCGGCGTGGGGACCGCCATAGCCCATCGGCACGCCAAAACGCTGGGTCGATCCGATGGCAATATCGGCGCCCATTTCACCGGGGATTTCAGCAGCGCCAGCGACAGAATGTCGGCGGCGACAATGGCCAGACCTTTGTTGGCGTGCAGCGCGGTGATTTCAGCGGTGAAGTCGCGCACATGGCCATAGGTGCCGGGATACTGGAAGATGGCGCCAAAGACGGTTTCGGGTTCCAGATCATCCGGGTTGGCCACGATCACCTCGACACCCAGCGGCGCGGCACGGGTTTTGATCACCGCGATGGTCTGCGGGTGGCAGTTTTCATCAACAAAGAAGGCGGCGTTATTGGCCTTGGAGCGGCTGCTGCGTTTGGTCATCGCCATGGCCTCGGCGGCGGCGGTGGCCTCGTCCAGCAGCGAGGCATTGGCGATGTCCATGCCGGTCAGATCGCTGACCATGGTCTGGAAGTTCAACAGCGCCTCAAGCCTGCCCTGCGAGATTTCTGGCTGATAGGGCGTATAGGCGGTGTACCAGGCCGGGTTTTCCAGGATGTTGCGCAGGATCGGCGCCGGGGTGGAGGTGCCGTAATAGCCCTGGCCGATCAGCGAGGTCAGCACCTTGTTTTTGCTGGCGACCTCTTTCATGTGGAACAGGGCGTCGCGCTCGGTCATGGCCGGGCCCCAGTCCAGGGCTTCGGTCTGGCGGATCGAGGCCGGGACCGTCGCGTCGATCAACTCGTCCAGGGTTTTGAAGCCGATGACCTGCAACATATCAGCCATTTCACGCGGGCTGGGGCCAATGTGGCGGCGGTTGGCAAAATCATAGGCTTCGTAATCGGTCAGCTTGAAGGCCATGGGGGTGTTCCTTTGGAGAGATCAGCGCAGGCCGGGAGGAGGGGAGCCTCCGGCGGGAGTATTTTTGGAAAGATGAAGATGCGGCCTGCGCCCGGTGGCGGATCCGCATCAGGGGGGGCGGTTAGCCGATGAAGGCCTTGTAGCCGTCCAGATCCATCAGATCACTGAGCTGGTCTGTATTGGTCAGCTTGATCTTGTAGATCCAGGCATCGCCCTCGGGGGCGTCATTCAGCGCGCCGGGATTGTCCTCGAGGGCGCCATTGGCCTCGAGCACTTCGCCGTCCACAGGCGCGTAGATTTCGAGGCGGCTTTGACGGATCTGATGACGCCAATGTCGTCGCCTTTTTCAAAATCGTCGCCGGGCTCTTTCTGTTCGACAAACACGATCTCGCCCAGCTGGTCGGCGGCGTGCTGGGTGATGCCAATGGTGGCGATCTCACCTTCGACGGTGACCCATTCGTGCTCTTCGGAATAATAGGTGGTCATGTTCGAAACTCCTGGGGTTCAGCGTTTGTAGTTTTGGGGGACAAAAGGCAGCGCGGCAATCTCAGCCGGTTGCGCCTTGCCGCGGATGATCAGGTTGATTTTCTGGCCTGGGGTGCTGAAGTCGGTGGCGACATATCCCATCGCAACCGGGGCGCCGACCGAGGGTCCAAATCCGCCCGAGGTGATGGTGCCGATCACGGTGCCGTCCAGATCCTGGACCTCGACACCGGCACGGGCCGGGGCGCGCCCAGTGGGTTTGATGCCAACCAGTTTGCGGGCAGTGCCCTCAGCCAGCTCGCGCTGAATGCGGGCCGCGCCGGGAAATCCGCCTTCCTCGCGGCGGCGTTTCTGCATCGCCCAGGTCAGCGAGGCCTCGACCGGCGAGGTGTCATTGTCGATGTCATTGCCATAGAGGCACAATCCGGATTCCAGGCGCAGGCTGTCGCGCGCCCCGAGGCCAACCGGCTCGCAGTCTTCATGGGCCAGAAAAGCGCGGCAGATCGCAATCGCCTTGGCTTCGGGGATGGAGATTTCAAAGCCGTCTTCGCCGGTGTAACCCAGCCGCGAGATGCGGCAGTCAACACCCATGATCTCGGCCTCCATGGTCTGCATGAAGCTCATCTCACGTGCGGCGGGGCACAGATCGCCCACCACATTTTCCGCCGCCGGACCCTGGACCGCGATGAGCGCGCGATCAAAGATCTCGGTGACCTCGATCCCATCAAGATGCTTGGCCATATGCGGGATGTCCTGGTGGCGCATCGAGGCATTGACCACCACAAACAGGTGATCGCCATTGGCGACGATCAGGTCATCCATGATGCCGCCGTCGTCATTGGTGAAGAACGTATAGCGCGCCTTGCCCTCTTTCAGGGTGGTCAGCGCCGAGGGCACCAGAGTTTCCAGTTTGCTGGCCGCATCCGCCCCGCGCAGGATCACCTGACCCATATGGCTGACGTCAAACAACCCCGCCTTGGCGCGCGTATGGCTGTGCTCGCCCATGATGCCCATCGGGTACTGAACCGGCATCTCCCAGCCAGCAAAATCAACCATCTTACCGCCAAGCTCGACGTGAAGATCATACAACGGTGTGCGTTTCGCAGCATCGGTCATAAATTTAGGCCTTTCTGTGGGGGCGATCAGTCGCGGACAACCATAACGGTGCAATGGGCATTGCGCACCACGCGGGCCAGATTGGGACCAATTTCGTAGTTCGGGAAGTCCCCCTTGGCAGAGGCGATGACGATCATGTCGAAGCCGTCCTTATGGGCGAGTTTGAGGATTTCGCGGTAGACGCTGCCCTCTTCAATATGCACAGGGACATCGGATGCACTGTTGTGATCCAGGATCGCCTGCACCGCTTTGCCGACGTGGTCCTTGGCGCCGGCGCCATAATTGGCTGGCAGATTGGGCAATTGGATAATTTCGGGGATGACCGACACTGCATGAAGCTCGGCGCCGTAGAACCTGGCCTGTTCCAATGCAATCGGAAGCGCCTTTTTCCACGAACGGTCATCGGTGTGATCCATCGGCAGTAGGATTTTTGTGGCCATTTGTCATCTCCTCATGAGGGTATTTCAAATTTGGGGAAGTGGGGGGCCGGTTGACCAGCCCCCCGGGGTTTTTTGGTCGCTTATTTGGATGCCGATCCGGAGCCTTCAGTCGCACCACCAGAGGCGAAGAATTCGCGGGTGAGCTTGAAGACGATCGGGCTCAACAAGGCCAGCGCGATCAGGTTCGGAATGGCCATCATGGCGTTCAGCGTATCGGCCAGCAGCCAGATGAAGCCCAGGTCTGCGGTGGCACCGAAGTAGATCATCACAATCCACAGAACCCGGTACGGCATCAGCGCCTTTGAGCCAAAGAAGAAGCCAACGCATTTTTCGCCATAGAAGGACCAGCCAAGGATGGTGGTGAAGGCAAAGATCGACAGGGCAACCGCGATCAGCGCACCGCCAATGCCGGGCAGTGAGTTTTCAAAGGCCAGCGAGGTGAGCGCCGCGCCGGATTCGCCGGATGTCCAGGCACCAGAGGCAATGATTGCGAGACCGGTGATTGAGCACACGATGATAGTATCAATGAAGGTTCCGAGCATGGCAACCAAGCCCTGGTTTACAGGACCAGCCGTCGAGGCCGCAGCATGGGCGATCGGCGCGGAACCAAGACCGGCTTCGTTTGAGAACACGCCACGGGCCACACCAAAACGGATCGCCATCCAGACAGCCGCACCCGCAAAGCCACCTTCAGCAGCCGAAGGGGTGAAGGCATGGGTGAAGACAAGGTTCAGCGCATCGCCAATGTTCCCAATGTTGATCAACAGAACCAGCAGACCGGCAATGATGTAGCTGACGGCCATGAAAGGCACCAGTTTACCAGCCACCGCACCAATGCGAGAGATGCCGCCAAGGATAACAGCAGCGGTCAGCACCATCAGAATAACACCGGTGACCGATGTATTGACGCCGAAGTTGGATTCCAGCACCGAAGCAACACCATTGGCCTGCACACCGTTGCCGATGCCGAAGGCCGCAATGGCTCCAAACAGGGCAAAAGCGCCGCCAAGCCAGGCCCATTTCGCGTCCAGACCGTTTTTGATGTAATACATTGGGCCACCGACAAAGTTGCCCAACTCGTCTTGCTCACGGTATTTCACCGCCAGCACTGCCTCGGCGTATTTGGTGGCCATGCCAACCAGGGCAGTCATCCACATCCAGAACAACGCACCCGGTCCGCCCAGAAAAACGGCGGTCGCAACACCGGCGATATTACCGGTACCGATGGTTGCCGATAGCGAGGTCATCAGGGCGTTGAAGGGGCTGATTTGCCCTTCGCCCTGGGTCTCGCGGCCCTTGAACAGCAGGCTAAAGCCGGTGCCCAGTTTCAAGATCGGCATGAATTTCAGCCCGGCCATCAGGAAGAAGCCAACGCCTAGAATGAGAACCAGCATTAGCGGTCCCCAGACTATGCCGTTAATGGCCCCGACTATTGAATTTAACGCTTCCATGGTATTCCTCCCTAAAGGTTGTATTTTATGATCTATTTGCCAGCATACGTTGACGTGTTTTTGTGAGAGTGGCAAAATCTTCGTCAGCGTGGAAAGATGATCGGGTCAGCGGTGTGGCTGACACGCCCAAGAAACCCTTGGCGCGGGCAATTTGTTCCAGCTGGGCGAATTCTTCCGGTGACCAAAAGCGATCAATCGGATGATGTTTTGTGGTGGGCTGCAAATATTGGCCCACGGTCAGGAAATCGACATTTGCAGCACGCAGGTCATCCATGACCTGACGGATGTCATCCAGTGTTTCGCCAAGCCCAACCATCAGTCCGGATTTGGTGAATATCTGCGGTTGGGCCCGCTTGGCATCATCCAGCAGGCGCAATGAGCTGTAGTAGCGCGCACCGGGGCGCACAGTCGGATACAGGCGGGGCACGGTTTCCAGGTTGTGATTGAACACATCTGGGGCAGCCTCAAACACCAATTGGCCCGCGTCACCCTTGCCGAGAAAGTCAGGGTCAGCACCTCGATTGTGGTGTCTGGGGTTTGGTGGCGCACCGCGCGGATGGTCTGGGCGATATGATCAGCGCCGCCATCGTCCAGATCGTCGCGATCCACCGAGGTAATCACCACATGGCGCAGGCCCAGTTTTTGACGGCAGCCGCAACCCGTCCAGGTTCAAAGGCATCCAAGCTATCCGGTTTGCCGGTGGCGACATTGCAAAAGGAGCAGCCACGGGTGCAGGTCTCGCCCATGATCATCATGGTGGCGTGCCGTTTGGACCAGCATTCGCCAATGTTAGGGCAGGCGGCCTCTTCGCAGACGGTGGTCAGATTGTGATCGCGCATCAAGCGCCGGGTTTCGTAATATTCTGCCGACTCGATCCGTTTCTTACGAATCCAGACTGGCTTGCGAGGGATCGTATGGCTGGCCTTATGGGCCTTTTCCGGATGGCGCAGATGCTGTGTCATAGCTCTCTTCCCTTTCGATCAACGTCAGGCGTGAATGGCGCGGCCAAGTGCATCAAGGCAGGCTTCTTTGACGGCCTCGGCCATTGACGGATGCGCATGACAGCTGCGGGCGATGTCATCGACAGTGGCCCCCTTGGTCATCGCCAGAACCAGTTCGGCGATCAGGTCCCCACCATGTGCGCCGACGATATGTGCCCCCAATAGCGTGCCGTCAGGCGAGGCCAGCACTTTGACGGCCCCATCTGTTTCACCGATTGAGCGGGCACGCGAATTGGCCATGAAACTGAATTTGCCGCTGATATAGGCGGTGCCGGCCTCTTTCAGCGCCTCTTCGGTTTGCCCGACCGACGCGACCTCGGGATTGGTGTAAACCACCCCCGGCACTGTGTTGTAATCAACATGGGCAGGCTCTCCGGTCAGCATCTCGACACAGGCGACACCATCTTCTTCGGCTTTATGCGCCAACATCGGGCCGGGCACGCAATCGCCGATGGCGTAGATGCCCGGCACAGAGGTTGCAAATCTACCATCAACCTCGATGAAGCCGCGGGCGTTGACGCTGACACCCAGCGCATCCAGCCCCAGGCCGCTGGTGACAGGGAGGCGGCCAATTGCCACCAGAACTTTATCGGCCTGGAGTGTCTCTTCGGTGCCCTTGGCTATCCGTTCCAATGCCAGCTCCAGCCCTTCGGCTGTTTTTTCGATGCCGGTCACTTTGCGGCCAAGTTGAAATTTGAGCCCGCGTTTGGACAGCGCCCGTTGCGCCAGCTTGGCGATTTCTCCGTCAATGCCCGGCAGGATACGGTCAAGGAATTCCACGACAGTCACCTTAGCCCCAAGCTGCGACCAGACCTGACCCAGTTCCAACCCGATGACTCCGGCCCCGATCACAACCAGATGCTTTGGCACGCTATCCAGCGCCAGAGCGCCGGTTGAGCTTAGTATATCGACTTCATCAATCGCGATCCCGGGCAGCGGTGTTGGCTCGGATCCGGTGGCGATCAGGATATGTTTTGCCTCCAGCAAGCTGGACCCCTGGTCATTCTGCACCTTTACCTGTCCAGCGGCCGGGATCGAGGCCCAGCCCTCAATCAGGTCGACGCCATTCTTTTTGAACAGAAAACCGATGCCTTTGGTCAGGTCGCCAACAAGCTTATCCTTGCGGGCCATCATTGCGCCCACATCAACGCTGGAGTCTTCGACTGCGATACCATGCGCGGCCAGATTTGAAAGCGCTGCGTATTTACCAGATGACGTCAGCAGGGCCTTGGACGGGATGCAGCCGACATTCAGACAGGTGCCGCCCAGGGCGCCTCGACCTTCAATACAGGCGACGGTCATGCCCAATTGTGCCGCGCGAATGGCTGCAACATAGCCACCGGGTCCGCCCCCAATTACCACCAGGTCATAAGCCGTCATATGGTCTCTCCGAAAATACGTTCGTAAGCAGGACTGTATACGCCTGCATGCCACTATATGATCCCTATAGGAAACTTTTCCCCTTTAAGCAACAAAAGAAGCGATCAGGAAATTTCGACTCCAATATGCACCATTGGCAAGCCATGTCCTGCACAGGGGAAAACCCGTCATGGGACGCATTGGGAAAATGAAATCTGGGCCTGCGGATGGGGAAAACGACGTCCCGCAGGGCCGGATTTTAAGGAAAAATGATTCGTGTTGAGACACGAGCAGGCCGGCATCGGAGAAAACGGCCATGAGCGCCCCGCCTGTAGTTCCGCGTAGGCGCGGCTATCCTGAGCGTGACATCAAATATCAGACTGGCATCCGGATAATGTCCCGTCTTATGAGCGCCTATTGCGTGTTTGCAAAAATTTTGATTGAGCGCTTAAACAAAAATTGTTAGTCGTTCATCATGGCGAGCAAGGATAGTCGGATGAACACCCAGAACTCTGCAGCAAAACCCAGCTTGGCGAACCGTACCGGGCTGCCAGCCTGGAGCTATACCAACCCTGAAATGCTGGACGCAGAGAAAGAACTGTTGTTCCGCCGCCACTGGCAATTGGTGTGCCATGTAAATGATGTGCCTGCGGCGGGTGACTTCATGACCTTGGATCTGGTGGGCGAGCGCGCTTTGGTGGTGCGCGGCAAAGACGGCACGGTGCGCGCCTTTCACAATCTGTGCAGGCATCGTGGGTCACGGGTGGTCGCCGAGGACAAGGGGCACTGTAAATCTGCGATTATCTGCCCCTTTCACGGCTGGGCCTACAATCTTGATGGAACGCTGCGTGGCGCCGCCCAGCCCGGCAGTCTGCCCGACATGGATCCAGTGAAATTTGGTCTGAAACCGGTGGAAATGGATATCTGGCAGGGCTTTGTCTTTGTGCGTTTCAAGCCAGGACCACAGCCCAGTGTGTCGCAGATTATGGCGCGATTTGAGGCCGAGGTGGCCCCCTACAAGTTGGCTGATGTGGTGCCCGATGGTGCTGGCGTCTGGAATGAGACGATCGCCGCAAACTGGAAATGTGTGCGCGATGTCGACAACGAGGGCTATCACGTTCCCATGGCCCATCCCGGCCTGCATGATCTGTTCGGCAGTAACTATTATGATGAGGATATTGATCAGGGCGCATCCCGCTCCTACTCTCGCTTTCGCGAAGGTAAGGGACGGCTTTGGAGCGTTGAGAACTATAAGAAAATTCTGCCTCAGATCGCAGATTTGAACGACGAGCAGAACGCCGCCTGGCTGTATCTTGGTGTCTTTCCCAATGCGGTGTTCGGGATCTACCCGGATTCGGTCATCTTCTATCAGGAATACCCGGTTGAGAACGGCAAGACCATTCAGCGTGGCGCCTGCTACAAACGTCCCACAGAAGACAGACAAATGCGGGCGGCCCGCTATCTGAGCGGGCGCATCGACCGGATCACAACCAAAGAAGATGAGCAGTTGATTGAATGGTGTTGGGAGGCTTCATTCTCTAGCGGATTTGACGGGGTGATCCTGTCCGACCTGGAATCCGGAGTGCGCAGCTATCACGATGCCTTGAGGGTGCATTTCCCAGTGTTGGATCATGATGAGCCTTTGCCGGGACAACTGGCCAAGGAAAACCAGGCCTTGCTAACTGAGGCTGACCTGTAAGGTGCGCAGGGCAGGGGAGCACAGAGATGGATAACGAGGGGCGGCAGGGGCTCAGATTAATCAGTCCCCCACTGATATTTGCGATCGCCATGTTGGCCGCGCCACTGCTGATGGTTGTCGCCTTCAGTTTTTGGACGCAAAACTATCTGGACATAGACCGGACCCTCAGCCTGGCAAACTATACCGAGGCATGGACCAAGCCGATCTATCAGACCTTGATGTTTCGGTCGCTCCGGATCTCGGTGCTGGTGACGATTGTCACGGTGCTGTCTGCTTTCCCAATCGCCTATTATCTGTCGTTCCACGTGCATCGGCGCAAGGCATTGTGGCTGTTTCTGATCACCATTCCCTTTTGGACCAGCTACCTTCTGCGGGTGTTTTTGTGGAAAGTCATCCTTGGTTACAATGGGGTGCTGAACAGCGCGCTGTTGTGGGTTGGGGTCATCGACGAGCCGATGACGTTCTTGCTGTATAATGCAAATGCTGTTGTCCTGACGCTGGCCCATGCCTGGGCACCCTTTGCGATCCTGCCGATTTTTGTCGCGCTGGAAAAGATCGACCGCTCGCTGCTGGAGGCCGCCGAAGATCTGGGGGATGGGCCTGTGCGCCGGTTCTTCCGGGTGACCTTGCCACTGGCGATGCCCGGTGTAATCGCCGCTACTTTGATCGTTCTAATCCCAACGGTCGGTGACTTCATCACGCCACGACTGGTGGGTGGCACGGATGGGCTGATGATCTCCAATATGATCCAAATTCAATTCGGAAAAGCCAACAATGCGCCGCTTGGGGCTGCGCTTGCGGTGTCGTCGATGGCAATCATCGCATCCGTCAGTCTGTTGCTGTACCTGACGGGCAAGAAGCTTGGAGGAAAGGTGGAATGAAACGGAACCGATCCCCCAAATGGCTGGCCTTCTATGCCGTGGCCTACATGGTTTTTCTCTACGCGCCGGTTGTTCTGCTACCCATGTTTGCGTTTAACGACGCGACCGTCATCGCCTTTCCGCTGTCCGCGTTCACCACCAAATGGTTTGACGTGCTCTGGAATACCCCGGCGCTGCATTTGGCGGTCAAAAACTCGCTGCTGGTCGGGGTTTCAGCTGCCGTATTGAGCACCATTTTGGGCGCCTGTGCGGCGCGCGCTACCGCGCGCTACCGGTTTCCGCTAAAGCGCGGGATCCTTGGGTTTATCATGTTGCCCATGGTTTTGCCTGAAATCATCTTGGCCGTGGCCCTGCTGGTGCTGCTCAAGCAGCTTGGACTGCCACTGTCGCTTTGGACCGTTGTCGGCGGCCATGTGCTGATCTGTGTGCCCTTTTCCATTGCCATTCTCACCTCGGCCTTCAATGGGCTGGACCAAAGCCTGGAGGAAGCCTCGCAGGATCTGGGTGAAAGCCGCTGGGGGACTTTTCAACGGGTGACGCTGCCATTGGTGATGCCGGGCATTATCTCTAGCCTGTTGATCAGCTTCACCATTTCACTGGATGAATTCATCATCGCCTTCTTCCTTACTGGCACCGATGTAACCCTGCCGGTTTATATCTGGAGCCAGCTGCGTTTTCCGACCAAGCTGCCTTCGGTCATGGCGCTGGGATCAATCTTGCTGGCGCTCTCGGTTATATTGTTGATCCTGGCGGAGTGGTTCCGTCGCCGGTCTGCCCACAAACAAGGTGCCGATGCATCTGCTACCGGAGGTTTTGTCTGATATGACGTCACCCGAAGCCCAACCCATTATCAACCTGACAGGCGTGACCAAGTATTTTGGTACATTCCACGCGCTGAAAGGCATTGATGCAAACATCAAAGAGGGCGAGTTTTTCTCGCTGCTCGGGCCGTCTGGATGTGGCAAAACCACCTTGCTGCGGATGATCGCCGGCTTTGAAGACCCCAGCGACGGCACCATCGTGATTGGTGGCAAATCGATGGCCGGAATATCGGCAAATCAGCGCCCGACCAACATGGTGTTCCAGAGCTATGCAATCTTTCCCCACCTCAACGTGGCCGAAAATGTCGGCTATGGTTTGAAAAAGGGCAAGTTGAGCAAGCAAGCTCAGCTCGCAGAGGTTGAGAAGGCGCTCGAGATGGTCGATCTGGTCGGCTATGGCACGCGGGCGGCCCATGAATTATCGGGTGGGCAACGGCAACGCGTGGCGCTGGCGCGCGCGCTGGTGATGCGGCCCAAAGTGGTTTTGTTGGACGAACCTCTTTCGGCACTGGACAAAAACCTGCGCGACCAGATGCAGGTGGAGTTGCGCCGGTTGCAGCAATCGCTGGGCATTACCTTTATTCTGGTGACCCATGATCAGGAAGAAGCGCTGATTATGTCTGATCGCATCGCGGTGATGTTTGAGGGCAAGATCGCCCAGCTTGCCACCCCAGAAGAACTTTACCGTCGGCCCATCAGCCGCAGAGTGGCCTCGTTCATCGGAGTGATGAACTTTCTTGAGGCCCGCGTGACCGGCTCTGGCGAGGCGGGTCTTCAGCTGGATATCCCAGCCCTGGGCCAGGTTGAGGTTTCGCACGATCACCTGCCAGAAGGTCTGAACCCGCAGGATATTCATACCATTGGCATTCGGCCTGAGATGCTAACGGTACTGTATGATGGCGACCAAGGTGCCGAACGCATTGCCCAAGCACAGGTCGTTGGCACCTCTTACTATGGCGACATGACCTACTACAGCGTTCTGCTGCCCGGCCACACCGAAGAGGTGACCATTTCCATGCGGAACACGGCGGGGCGTTCAATCCTTAATGTCGGCAGTACAGTGTCGGTTGGTTGGGGCGCAGATTCCATCGTGTTGTTTGAATAACCAGCCTTTGCCAAAGGGCCGGAAAACAGGACTAAATCGATGACTACATCTTCTATCTCTCTGGGCGACCTCATCGCCCGTCACAAACCGGGCTATGCCTTGGAACAGGCGTTTTATCAATCTGAAGAGGTGTTTCAGCAGGATCTAAAACGGGTTTTCCATCACGAGTGGCAATGGGCGGGACATGTCAGCGAACTTTGCGAGGTCGGGGACTACTTCCTGTTTGAGATGATGGACGAGTCCGTCATAATCACCCGCGGCAATGACGGAGAAATCCATGCTTTGGCCAATGTCTGCCGCCATCGTGGATCCCGGGTCTGCATCGAGCCGCGTGGCAATACCAAACGGTTCACCTGCCCCTATCATGCCTGGATCTTCAATCTCGACGGCAGTCTGTTCAATGCACGTCTGCTGGACAAAGAGTTCGACCGCACCAAACTGGGCCTGAAACGGGTCGCCGTCGAGGTCTTTCACGGCATGATTTTTGTGTCTCTGGCTGATAACCCTGACAGTTTCGAGACCCTCAGGCAGGAATTGGACCCGGTGTTGCAGCCCTTTGGACTGACCAAGACCAAAGTTGCGCACCGGGTGCAGTATCCGGTCAAAGCGAACTGGAAACTTTTGGTCGAAAATTACAATGAATGCTATCATTGTACTGCGGCCCACCCAGAGTTCTCACGCTCTCATGCCACCCATATGGCAGCCGAACGGGTCGAACCGTTAAATTCTGCGATGGTTGCGCGCGCCCAGGATTGTGGTGTGCCCACTGATTTTATCGATCGCATCGCCATCAATCGCCAGCCGGGATCTCCTGAATATGCCTATAATCGCTACAGCCTGTTTGAAGGGTTTGCGACCGGCAGCGAGGACGGCAAACCCCTGGCGCCACTGCTGGGGCACCTCAAAGGCTATGATAGCGGCGCTTCGGATCTTTATGTCGGCATCCTCAATCCGATGCTGATCTACTGCGATCATCTGGTAATCTATCGCTTTATTCCCGTCGACAAAGACAACTCCATTCAAGAGATACTCTGGCTGGTTCGTGAAGACGCGGTTGCAGGTGATGACTATGATCTCGACCGGCTGGCATGGCTGTGGAATGTGACAACCGAGTCTGACAAGACCATCATTGAGAAGAACCAAGAGGGCGTAAACTCGCGGTTTTACGAGCCGGGTCCCTTTGTCGAGATGGAAACCTACACCAAGCGGTTTGTCGACAGCTATCTGCGATCCCTGGAGAATGCCGACCCTGAATAACGGCGCATTTACACGCGCTGTTCCAGACACAAAAAGGGCCCCGGTATGATAACCGGGGCCTTCTTCAGCTGGATGTAAATGGCGCTAGAAACCTGCTTTGATCAGCTCGAATTCGGCGATCATCTTTTCGCGCAGGGTGACAGGAACCGGAGACTGCCACAGAGTGTTGGCGCGCAGTTTATCAGTCGAATCCAGACCCATCGCCGCCAGATCTTCGGTGTTCATTTCAGCCATTGCGGCCGCATTGCCATGACCATATCCCCAGGCGCTAACCAGATAATCGGCGGTCTTTGGTTCCAGCCAGGCGTTGATGAAGTCGTAGAACTTATCCTCTGATCCGGGCGCATTGGCCAGTTTGACATAGCCGCAGACCCAGCTGGAGGCGCCCTCGGTGGTGTCGCGTTTCATGGCAATCGGGTGGCCTTCGTAGGTCATGGTGGAATAGGTTTCGTTCCAGGCCCAGGACAGATAGACCTCGCCACTTTGCATCAGCTGCGCCAAAGATGCCCCATCGGCCCAATAGGTACGAACATTGCTATGGACCTGGCGCAAAAAGGCCGAAGCCGCCTGAAATTGGGCATCCGTCGCCTGGCTCCAGTCCTTGACGCCGGTGGCTAGGAACCCCAGCGCATAGGCGTCATCGACGTTGTCACCGATGGAAATACGGCCCGCGTGCTTGGGATCCGCAAAGGACTGCAACGAGGTGACATCGCCATCACTCAGATGGTCGGTATGGTAGGTGACTGCGGTATTGCCCCAGTCAACGGGCACAAAATAGGGCTTTCCGTCTTTCTGGAAGGCAGGGATATCGCGGAATGACGCTTCCAGTTCAGCCCACCGGGGGATGCGCGAGGTGTCCAGAGGGTCTAGCAGCCCGGCCTCGATCCATTTAGGCACCGATTGCGAGCAGGGATGGGCCACATCGGCCCGAAAGCCAGAGCGCAATTTTTGAAACGCTTCTTCTTCATCGCCAAAAAACGCAAAGGTCGGCGGGGTGTCGTGTTTGGCCGTATAGGCGGTAAAGAACTCTGGGTCCTCGTAGCCGGCCCAGTCAAAGATTGTAAGGCTGTCCTCGGCTGCCAGGGCGGTGCCCAAGGGTAGGCTGAAAGCGCAAGCAAGGGCCGCGACCGTCGTAAAATGTTTCATCAGTGTCTCCCAGTTGAAAAGGGCCCACGCATTGTTTTTGTCTTTAGGCCTTGGGTTAGGTTAGGCGTTGAGACCCCTTGACTCAAGATTTAATTGAGCGCTCAAATAAACAAAATGCTAACTCACAAGCCAAGAAAGAGAATTAGATGCGCGATGCTCGCCATGACATCCTGTTTCAGCCATTACAGATTGGTCCCGTGACCACAAAAAACCGGTTTTACCAGGTGCCCCACTGTTCTGGCATGGGCTGGCGGCGCCCCCGCGCAGTGGCGGCGATGCGTGGGATGAAGGCCGAGGGTGGCTGGGGGGTGGTCAATACCGAGTTCTGTTCAATTCACCCGACGTCGGACAATGATAGTTATCCTTACGCCGCACTCTGGGACAATGACGACATCAGGGCCAACAGGCTGATGACGGATGCCGTGCATGAGCATGGTGCATTGGCGGGGGTTGAGCTTTGGATTGGCGGCGGGATGGTGACCAATTTTGGCACCCGGCTCGCACCCTTGGGGCTGCGCAACCGACCACAAACAGATGCCTCGGTTCTGCATCCGGGGCAGGCCCGCAAGATTGACCGGCAGGACATCCGGGACATTCGCAAATGGCATCGCGATGCGGCCCTGCGGGCTGTCGAGGCCGGGTTCGACATTGTCTATGTCTATGCCACCCATGGCTATCTGCTGTCAGAATTCATGGATCCGGTAATCAACACCCGCAGCGATGAATATGGTGGCTGCCTGGAAAATCGGGTTCGCCTCGTTCGTGAGCTGATAGAGGAAACCAAAGAGGCCGTCGGCCACAAATGCGCAGTGGCCACGCGGTTCTCGGTCGGGTTGGGGGATGCTGAAAGTTATGACGCCTTTGCCATGCTCGCCGATTTGCCGGACCTTTGGGATTTAGTGGTGCCCGACTACGGAATAGAGATGGGCGCCAGCCGGTTCGTCAAAGAAGCCTCGTTTACCGATGACATTGCCAAGGCGAAACAACTGACGTCCAAGCCGGTTGTGGCCGTGGGCCGCTTTACCTCGCCGGATACAATGGCGCGGGTTCTGCGGCAGGGCGGTCAGGATCTGATCGGAGCTGCGCGCCCGTCGATTGCTGATCCCTTTTTGCCCAATAAGATCAATGAGGGCCGCGCGGAAGATATCCGGGAATGTATCGGCTGCAATATTTGCTACGCCCATGATTCACTTGGCGTGCCTCTGCGATGCACGCAAAACCCAACCATGGGTGAAGAGTGGCGTCAGGGCTGGCATCCAGAACGGGTGACGCCAACCAAAAAGCCGGAAAAAGTGCTGGTCGTGGGCGCGGGTCCTGCTGGTTTGGAAGCCGCCAGAGTGTTGGGAGAACGGGGCCACAGCGTCCTTCTGGCCGAGGCCAGCCGCAATCTGGGTGGACGACTAAACTACGAATCCCGGCTGCCCGGGATGAGCGAATGGGCGCGGGTGCGGGATTGGCGCGTGGGTCAGATCGACAAGTTGGACACAGTCGAAGTTTACCCCGAAAGCCCGCTAAAGGCGCAAGATGTGTTCGATCTCGACGTCACCCATGTGGTGGCCGCCACTGGCGCGCGATGGGCCAGTGACACCCTGGGCCGGCATTCTGATACCGGGCTTGAAGCAGGGACCGCGGGCATGGTGATCAGCGCTGATGTTGTATTGGCAGGCAACACCATCGAGGCGGACCATGTGGTGATTTATGATGATGATCATTACTATTTAGGTTCAGTTCTGGCGCTGCAGTTGCGCAAAGACGGACATCGCGTGACACTGGTGACCCCGGCGGGTCGGCCCTGTGACTGGGGCCAATGGACCACGGAAGTTTACCAATCCAACACGACCCTGATTGAGGCCGGGGTCGAGGTTCTGACCAATGTGATGCTGGTTGCGGCCAACTGGGGTGAGGCCGTGCTGGAATGCGGTTTGACAGGCGATCGCAGGCCATTGGCCTGCGACGCGGTGATCCCGCTGACCCGGCGCATCCCGGTTCTGGGACTTTATGAGGGTCTCAGGAATATGGGCGAAGATCTGGCTCAGGCTGGGGTGAAATCACTGGTGCGCATTGGCGATGCCGAAGCCCCGAATATCATCGCGGCAGCCGTGCAAAGCGGCTATCGCGCCGCGATAGATCTGGGCGAGGAAGTCGATATCGCCCAGAAATACGGTCGGCGTGAACATACAGTTTGAGAGACTGTTTGTGTCGGGTCCATAGGGGCACTACCGCCGTGGACCCTGGATCAGCTGTTTATCTCGTAAACAATAAATGGCGTTTTCTCGGCGACCTTATCGTAAAGGGTGCGGCCCGGATAATTGAATTCCTGGGTCATCCAATAAAGGCTTGGAATGTCGGCTGCCAGCGCGCGCTGACGCACGCCCTCGATCAAAGCCCGGCCCACACCCTGTCCCCGCACATTTGGGTCGGCAAACAGATCCATCAAATAACAGGTGTCCGTGGTCGCCCACAGGGTGCGGTGAAACAGAAAATGCGCCAGCCCCACCGCGACCCCGTCCACCGTTGCAATCAGGCCCTGAAACTCGCGATTGTTTTGTTCCAGCAAGCGTGAGAATGCCGTTTGAAACACCTCTTCCGGCAATGTGGTGTCATAAAACTGCAAATAGGCCGTCCAGAGGCGGCGCCAGTCCGCCTCGTCCTCGGCCCGTAAAGGCCGTATCACCAGTGCTTCGCTCATCTGACACCCTGTCCTTTATATTGTCTGGTCCCAAGCCTACTCTTTGAGCAGCGCGGCTTCTACCTGCTGAATGGCGCGTTCCAGAATATCGAACAGCTCGTCAATCTGTTCCAGCGTGATGATCAACGGCGGCGAGAACACTGCCATATTGATCAGAGGACGCACGATCAGGCCCATCTCCTCGCAGGCGGCATCTATCATCGACCCAAGCTGCCGCTCTGCCTCAAGATCATTAGCGCGGCATTCAATGCAGCCCAACAACCCTTCGCCACGGGCATCGCCGACAATATCATATTTCAGCAGGTCGCGCAGACGAGACTGAAAATGCGGTGTCACCGCGCGCACGTGCTCCAGAATGCCTTCATTTTCAATGATCTCGATATTCTTGAGCGCAGCAGCACAGGACACAGGGTGGCCGGAATAGGTGTAGCCATTGGTAAAAGATGAGGCCTCGCCCAGGTGGCTCATCTGCTCCATCACCCGGTCAGAAATGATGCAGGCCCCCAGTGGCAGATAGCCCGAGGTAAGCCCTTTGGCGCAGGTGATCATGTCGGGGACGATGCCAAAAACCTCCTCTGAGGCAAACCAATGGCCCAGACGTCCAAAGCCGGTGACCACCTCATCCGAGATATACAGGATATCATGGGCCCGACATAACTCCAGCGTGCGTTTGTGGTAGCCGGGGGCCGGGACAATGACGCCGCCGGAACTGAGCACCGGTTCGGCGATGAAGGCGCCGATGCTGTCGGCCCCAATTTCGGCAATGGCATTCTCAAGGTCGGCAACTTTGGCATCGCACCAGGCGTCAACGGTCATGCCATCGGGGCGACGATAGGGATTCACGTCGGGCAGAAAATGCACCAGCCGGGTTTCAAAATCGAAATGGCTTTTGTCACGTTCCTTGCCGGTCACCGAATGAGCCAGATACGTGGATCCGTGATAGCCTTTTTCCCGCGCGAGGATTTTCTTTTTGTTGGGACGCCCCAACCGGTTGTTGAGGTACTGCATGGTGCGCAGCGCTGTATCAACTGCGGTGGAGCCACCGGTGGTGAAGAAAACGTTGTTAAGATCCCCCGGCGCCATGTCGGCCATCTTCTTGGCCAGTACGGCCGATGGCTCGGTCGTGTTGGTGAACGGCGAGGTATAGGGCAGTTTCAACACCTGCGCTGCGATGGCATCGGCCATGTCGCGACGACCATAGCCGATTTGGGTGCACCACATGCCGCCCGGACCATCGATATAGCGCTTACCGTTGCCATCCCACATGTAGATACCATCGGCAGTCTCAACCAGCATGTTGTCGTAGTCGCGCCAGTCGTCCGTCGCCATCCAGGGGTGGATCTGATGGGTGCGATCCCAGTCCAGCAGGGTCTTGGCACTGGGCTCATTCGAGCCCCTGTGGCTGCTCATCTCAGTCATGATTTTCGTGCTCCAGTATCAGAAGGGCCGGGGCGGGGTGGCCCGTGCGCGGGAGTTGTTGAAGAAGGGGTTGTCCTCAATTTCGACCTTCACCAGTCGCTTGTCCCACTGACCCTCTTCATTGACGTAAACCTCGGCCCAGAGATCATCTTTGATCCCTTCGCCATAAGGCGCCTTGAATTCCGCCAGGGCGATATTGCGCTTGGTTGTGGGCGACCAGATACCCGAAGTGACATGGCCGACTTCTTTCTTTTTGCGATGATAAAGCAGCGCGCCATCGGCGGGCTTGAACCCCCCTATGTCGATCTTGCGCAGGTGATAGCGCAGACCTTTCTCCTGTTGCGTCATCAGGGCCCGGCGGCCATTGAAATGACCCTTGTCAAAGGCAACCATCTTGCCAAACCCCAGCTCAAGCGGGCTGCGACCACGCCCCAGGCGGACCGCGGTATGGACCGGTTGAAAATCAACGCCAGCAGCGATGAACCCCGCCTCAATGCGGCAAATGTTCAGTGCTTCAAAGCCAATCACCCGCAGGCCCCAATGATCACCCGCCTGCCAAAGCCGATCCCATAGCGCCAGCGCCTTGTCCCAGGGAACCCAAAGCTCATAGCCAAGATCGCCGGTAAATCCTGTGCGCGAAATCCACAGGTCCGGTTCAATCTCGCGCCAGTCAAAGGGCTTCATGTCGGCAACAGCACCAAGGCCTGCGTCCTGCAGCAGCGAGAATGAGGTTGGCCCCTGCAACGAGAGCGCGGCTATATCGTGGCTCTCATCCCGGATCTCAACGTCAAAGCCCCAGGCAGTGTCTAACAGCCAGGTAAACATCGTCTCCTGACAACACAGTCGAAAATCGGTCTCTGAGAAACGGAAAATCGTGCCATCGTCGATCAACATGCCCTCTTCGTCGCACCACATCGCATAGCCCACGCGACCATCACGCAGTTTGGCGACATTTCGGGTCACCAGCCGGTTCATCACCTTCAGGGCATCCGGGCCGGAGATGCGGTACTTATGCATCGGAGAGATGTCGAACAGCGTCGCCTGATTGCGGATGGCGAAATATTCAAACTCCACCGTGTCCAGTGTCAGCGGCGAGATATAGCCAGCCCAATTGGTCCAGCTTTTGGCGGTGCTCAATCCTTCCAAGCGCGGTTGGAAGGGTGTCTCGATTAGGCCAATGGGAACATGTTTGCTCATCACAGCACCCCGTCTTTCAAAAGTTGCAGGGCACTGTTGCGGCCCGCCACACCAGTGACGTCACCGCCGGGATGGGCGCCCGCACCGCACAGGTAATAGCCGACAGGGCCAAAGCGATAATGGGCCATGCCATTGGCCGGCCGCACGGTGAGGATCTGGTCGATGCCCATCTCGGCATGGTGCCAATGGCCACCGGGTGCGCCGGTCGCAGCCTCGATATCGGCAGGGCTCATCACCTGTTGCTCCAGCACCAGATCGCTGATGCCAGGGGAATATTTTTCGAGTGTCCCAAGGGTAAGCGCCACAAGACGGTCTTGGGCGCTTTTGTCCCAGCCGCCTTCCAGCCCATGTGGCACAAAGCTCACGACAGCCGACAGAATATGCTGGTTGTCAGTGGCAAGACTGGGATCGGTGAGTGAGGGGATCACCAGTTCAATCACTGGATCTGATGGCAGCTCGCCATATTTGGCCGGATTGAAAGCCCGCTCCACATAGGTGGCGCTGGGGGCAATCAGCAGGCGACCCGCTGTCAGCTCGGCACTGAGGCCGGGGAACACCGGGGCGCTTTTGAGCAACAGGTTCACCTTGGCGGCGGTGCCCTTGCAGCGTTGGTTGCGCATGCGGCGCACCGCTTCGACATCGTAATGTTCGGCACCCGCCAGCATCATCGTCGCTTTGGGGCCGGCATTGGACAGCACGGCCCGGGCCTTTAACACCTCTCCATCAGAGAGCGCGACGCCAGCAGCGCGGTCTTCTTCGACCAGAACCCGGGTCACGCCCTTCCCGGTGAGAATGTCAACGCCAGCGGCACGGGCGGCCTGTTCAAAGGCGCGCGACACGGCCCCCATGCCGCCAATTGGCAGCTGCGTTCCTCCACCCTGACCCAAACGATACATCAACGAGAACACCGTGCCGGGTGATCGGGGACCGGCATAGGCCCCGCGAACCGCATCCGCTGTCATTGCGCCGGCCAGCGCGTCATCTGCCAGTTCATCCAGGGTAAGGTCATAGATATTAGACAGGATCACCCGCAGGAATTCGCGCATCTCCTTTTTGCCCATACGCTTAAGATCCAGCCCCAGTTTGGCCAGGCCTGCCAGTTCTCCGAGGGTGGCGAGATCAGTGAGACCGCCGTCAAGCGAGGGTGGCGATTTGGTTGAGAGCTGACCGAGCAGCGCCGCAAAACGAATAAGCCGCGAGATCAGCTCTTCATAGGTGGCGGCCTCGGGGTGGATGGCACCAGACGCAAGCCGCGCCTTGGTGCCGTGAATGACAACGTGGTCGCCATCTTCTTTGAGCGACACAGTGGGCAGTTCTTTGGTCAGAAGCGGGGCCTTGGACGTGCCAATGCCCAATTCCTTGGCGACTTTAGGGTTCAGATTGTACAAAAGATGCGCGATCTGCGGCGCCTGGGCACCGCTGGCAAAAGCTGCATTTCGGGCCATGCCACCACAGCTGTCGTTCTGCTCGATCACGCAGACGGATTTGCCTTTGCGCGCTAGGGTCGCAGCTGCGGCCAGTCCATTGTGGCCGCCACCAATCACAATGGCATCATAGGTTTTAGGGCTCATTGCTATCTCCCTCAGGCCGCATAGCCGCGGATGGCGCGACCTTTGCCGGTATTTCGCAGGATTTCTTTGGCGGCATTGGCACCCGGAGCCGCCATCACGCCACCACCCGGATGCGCCGAGGAGCCGACAATATACATGCCGCTAATCGGCGTGTCGTATTGCGCGTAGCCCGGCACAGGACGGTTGAACAATAACTGGTCGAATGTCAGCTCTCCCTGAAAGATATTACCCTCGGTAAGCCCAACCTCGTTTTCGATATCCAACGGCGTGCGGATCTCTGCATGCAGCGTCTTTGAGCGAATATCAGGGCAGGCCTGTTCCAGTTTATCAAAGACACACTCCGCAAAGCTTTTGCGGGTTTCATCGGTCCAGTTGGTACCGGACCGCACGCCGTTCACCTCTAGATCGTAGGGCGCATATTGGACAAAGACCGTCATCATATGCTTGCCCGGAGGCGCCATGGTTGGATCAATCTGGCTGGGGATCAGCATGTCAAAATAGGGGTTCTGCGACCAGCGGCCCTCTTTCCAGTCATCATAGGCGCGCTCAAGCTCGTTCAGGCTTTCGGAACAATGCATGTCACCCCGCAGAAATGGGGCGCCTTTTGGGGCAGCAGGGAATTTCGGCAGCGCGTCGAGCGCGATATTCAGCTTGCCCGAGGAGCCGCGAATCTTGAACCGTTTGACTGCCTTGGTGAAATCCTCTGGCAGATGTTCTTGGCCGGTGTGTTGCAGGAACGTCCGCTTCACATCCATGTTAGAGGCCACTATGGGCGCGTAGTATTCATCGCCATTTTCCAGCGCGACACCGGTCGCCTTGCCGTCCTTGACAAGGAACTTGTCAACACCCGAGCCCATAACGATTTTGCCACCAGCCTCTTCAAAGCAGGCGCCAAGCGCATTGGAAATCGCCCCCATACCGCCACGGGCAAATCCCCAGGCGCCAATGGCCCCATCCACATCCCCCATGTAGTGGTGCAGTAAAACGTAGGCCGTGCCGGGAGAGTAGACGCCAAGCCCGGTGCCAATAATGCCAGCCCCAGCAATATGCGCCTTGATCAGATCGCTTTCAAAATGCTCATCCAGGAAATCGCCGATCGACATTGACCAGAACCGCAGTGTCTCGCCCAGCTCCTTGGCGCCCAGACCATGCGCCTGTTTCACCAGGAACAGCAGCTCACTGATATCGCGCGGCTTGATCGATGTGGGGTCTGGCGCATTGCGCAGCAGGAAAGGCCGGATAAAACGGCATTGGCGGATCACGGTCTGGCTAAAGCGCTCGTAGGCGTCAACATCATGCGCAGAATGCCGTGCCATTTCACGGCGCAGCGCATCATGGTCGGACATATAGGCAAAATAATCGCCATCGCGGGTAAAACTGGCACCCCCCTCATAGGGAATGACCTGCAACCCGTATTTTGGCAGTTCCAGATCACGCACGATTTCGCGGCGCAGCAAGGAACAGACATACGAACAATTGGAATAGGTCCAGCCGTCATGCAGCGAGCGGCTGACAGCCGCGCCACCGATCCAGTCGTTCTTTTCCACCACCAGCACCTTCAGCCCAGCCTTGGCAAGGTAGCAGGCAGTGGTTAGCCCATTATGCCCGGCGCCCGCCACAATGGCGTCATATCTGTCGTGCTGGCCCATAGAATTCCTCCGTCGTTGGAGAGACCCTAAGTGAAGCGGATTTCCACGTAAAGTTTTTTTGAGCGCTCAAACAAAATTAACAAGCTGACAGCCGCCTAATTTTGTGAAAAAAGGGTCAGATACTCTGGAATGGAAGATAGATGAGCACTGCAGCTGAGAGCGGCCCAAAACCCCGCAAGGAAAGAAAAGGCAACGCGGACATGCGTCGCCGACAGATTTTGGATGCTACCTTTCGTTCGATTGTTGCCAATGGTCTGGCCAAGACAACGCTGGCAACGGTGGCAACCGAGGCGGGCCTGTCGCAGGGTGTCGCCGTGTTCTACTTCAAATCAAAAGGCGGGCTGCTGGCAGAGGCGTTGCGGGACCAGTACCAAAAGTACGAAGATCGCTGGCAGGCCAAGCTTGCCAAATCCTCGCAGGATCCAGCCACACGTCTGCGGGCCATTATCGAGGCCGATTTCTCGCCGGATATTTGTAACTCGGAAACTCTGTCCGTTTGGTTTGCCTTTTGGGGAGAGCAAAAATTCACCCCGCAATATGCCGAAGTCACCGAAGAGTTCATCGCGCGAAGAACCAATGCTATCGGCGAAATATGCGGCGAACTGATCCCGCATGACCAGGCGCACGCCGTTCAGGTGGCAGAATGGATTGATTCCTTTACGGATGGCTGCTGGCAAAAACTACACCTGTTCCCCCGCGAGTACGCCCGGGAACAGGCACTGGAGATGACCTTTGGCCTATTGCGGACGTTGTTTCCGGACAAATCCGATTCTTTTGGCCACCTCACTCCTGATGGAGATAAGTAAGACCGGTGCGGAGCCATCATACCGGTCTGTTTGGGTCAGGCTACTCGGCGGCCTGAATGGGCGCTTCAAGATCGGCGTCCTGTTGCGCCAACCAAATCTGGAAGTCGCGGATTGTGCCTTCGTAATCATCGCCGGCCAGCGGCCCGGGCTGAGCATGTTGTGAATTCAGAGCAATCTGCATGCGCTCCAGTTTTTCGCGGTCCTCTGTATTGACCTCTTCCCACAGCTTGATGCGGGACTGGATGGTGTCTTCGTCGAGATCGTCACCGTAGACGGACATCGTCCATTTCACCCGGATCAGATCAGCAGCGATTGGAAAGATCGACAGAGAAACCAAAAGGCTGGCGGACTGACTGGCCACCTGTGTCGGAAACCGTGCAAACAGAGTTGACCGTTGCTTTTCCTCTGCAGTCAAACCCGGCGCCCCAATGCCGCGGGGTTCAATGCCGTTCGGATAATTCGCGCTATAGGACGTAAAACCCCGGCCCGAAACCGACTTTTTGGCCAATCCGGTGGGGGTATACCCATGCAGCGTTTGCGGATGAACAACCGATAGATGGTAGCCTTCCATGAAATTCTCGATAAGGCATTTCCAGTTTGTATGCCAATTTTCCTCGGCACTGTGAACGACGCGAAACGTGTCAGTCTCATACGGGGCAAGCAGATCGTCCAATGGCTGTGACTCAGTTCCAAAAGGCACGGCATCGCCGTTCAAACTGCAATAGATAAAGCCGTTCCAGATCTGGACATTATGCCCGTGCAGGCGGCAGGACTTGGCATCAAAGCCTGCATTGTCCATCCGTGCGGCCCGTAACAATGCACCATCGCGTCCGTACATCCAGGCATGATAAGAGCACACAAACCGCTTAACGTTGCCGCGCCCTTCGGCCAGTGGCATGCCGCGATGGCGGCAAACGTTTGCCAGCACACGGATTTCCCCATCATCGCCACGCACCACAATCAGCGGTTCATCCAAAAGCTGGACGGTGAAAAAATCGCCTGGATTGGAAATCTCATCCTGTCTGCCAAGGCAATGCCAGCCATTGCGCAGGACGGTGTTTTTTTCCCAGGCGAATTGCTCGGGTGACGTGTAGAAGGCCCCCGGCATTCCCATTGGCCGGTCCGCAGGCAAAGCGGCCAGTTCCTGCAATTTCTTCCGCAATTCAGTCATGAAATCCACCCTTCTGTCAGGCAATAGCTCTCTGTGGCGCGCCCGTTACCCGGGTGCGCAGTGCAACTTGAAGAACAACTGAGCAGCCTTTGCCCCATCGTTCATGAATGTGGTTGTTTTGCTCCGTGGGCCAATTGCCCGACTGGTGCCAGTCCCCGGATTATGGCCGAATCATGTGACCATATTCTCGTCAATCCGCGCCATCAAATACTGGGAAAAGTCGTAATTGGGACGTTCCAGATGCGACAAATGTCCGGGTTTGGCCAGCGTCGATGACAAGCCGTTAAATACCTTTTCCGTGCAGCCACGATCTTCGACGTTTACGTCATCCAGCAGGGCTTTTAGCTCGGCAAAATTCTGCGGCGCATCCACGTCATCCTTGTAGTCATCCGACATGCCGCCGCCAAATCGAATATGCACCTGCCCCGGACCTTTGGGATGCAGGCTGAGGTACCAGAAATAGCCGGGCGTCAAAGTGATCAGCAACGACGGATAAAGGGCAAGCAGGAATGTGGTCCTGCGCTCTTCTCCCTTTAGGCGCGTATTGCTGTCATGCGCCATGGCGATACGCAGCGATTCATCCTTGAGAATGGTGTGATAGTTAAAGGCAGGCAGACCGGGCGGGCAGACCATATCATCCAGTTTGGAAAGACCGCCAATGGTGCCCGCATGGCAGACCGGCAAATGGTAGCTTTCCATGAAGTTTTCGGCCAGAATTTTCCAGTTGGTATCCCAGACATGCTCTTCATAGAAGGCTTCGGTATAATTGGTCATGTCGTAGCCCGCGATCATGTCGTTAACCTGGGCGAGCTGTTCGGCAACAGCCGGGGCCTCTTGATTCAAGGTGATAAACACCCAGCCCAGCCACTCCTCGCAGCGTATTTTGGGCAGTTTGTACTGATCCTTGCAGAACCCTTCGTTCAACTTCATCGCCGGCGCACCGCGCAAAGAGCCGTCCAGATTATATGTCCAGGCGTGATAGGGGCATACAATCGAGCGGGCATTGCCACGTCCATGTAGCAATGTTGACATCCGATGCAGGCAAACATTGGACAGACCCCGTAAAACACCATCGCGATCTCGCATCACCAGGACCGGTTGGCCAGCCAGTTCGCAGGTGGTGTAATCCCCCGGATTGGCCAGACCATCCGCCCGGCCGACACAATACCAATCCTTGGCAAAGACCGCCTCAAGCTCCTGATCATGAAACTCCTGCGTGGTATAAACCTCGGGCGGCATGGCGCGGGCCTGTTCAAAGGGCAACGCTGTATTCTGACGTAACGCCTCTACGGGATCGATGTGATCTTTGGCCATACCTTGGGTCTCCTCTTGCGCTGCATAGTGCATCTGCTTGGTCAGTCTATCGACAACAAATATGTAAAATAGAGGCGCAGACCGATCTATATGTCGGGCTACGTTCCAAATTCTACAGTTTAGGAACTCGCTGGGTTGGGAAATTAGAATTTCGCTTACTATTGGTTTGGTTGCGCCTAAGCCGCTGATGGGTCACCGGCCCGTGGAAAAGACAGCTTTGTCCATAGGCAAGATCTATAACTCAAATTCTTGATATCTATTTGTGCAATGGTTGGGCCTGTGCGAGCGTCAGCACAGAATGACCAGGAGCCGGGGCCGGCCGACTGGAAAACCATAAGAAAAGTCTTAAACCAACAAGGGAGATCATCATGACTACGGGTAGATCGCTTATCAAATTCGCGCTGGCAGCCGGGCTTGCCGTCGCCACCAGCCTGGGCAACGCAACAGCCTCTATGGCCGATGAAATGGCCACGATCAAAGACGCCGGTGTGATGCGCATCGCCATGAGTGGCGCCTATCCTCCGTTCAATTTTGTGAACGACTCGAACCAGGTTGTTGGATTTGACCCGGCTATTGGGGCTGAAATCGGAAAACGCATGGGCATTGAGGTGGAAATCGTCACCACCGCCTGGGACGGTATCATTGGCGGGTTGCTGGCCAACAAATACGACGCCATCGTCGGCTCCATGTCGATCACCTCCGAGCGTCAGGAAGTGGTTGATTTTGTCGGACCTTACTACACCACCAAACGCGCTATTTTTGCCAAACCCGGCGGCATCACCTCAGCCGCCGAACTGGCCGGGGCCAAGGTGGGCCTGACGCTTGGAGAAACCCACGAGGCATGGGCACGCGAACAAGGCTATGAAGTGCGCACATATAAAGGGCTGCCAGAGCTGTTGCTTGAACTGGAAAATGGCCGGGTGGATGTGATTGTAAACGATTCAATCGCGGCAATTCTCGCCATGAAGGAAACTGGCCAGCAATATGTGATGATCACCGACCTTGAGACCGAAGAGTTCGGCGCCGGTATTGCGATCCGCAAGGGCAACCCCGAGCTGGCCGCTGCAATGCAAGCTGCACTGGATGCGATGATGGCCGATGGCACTTATCTAGAGATTGCCAACACCTGGGTTGGCGGCGATATCCGCTAACAAAAGACAATGATCACCCCGCCTGACCATTCGGGCGGGGACACCAATGCGCGGGTTGTTCCACTCAAAAGTGCGGGACTGAGACCTCCAAGTGACTGTTCAGGGGAAAGACCACAGTGGACTATGAGCTGATGCAACGGGTCTTTCCGTTCTTTCTGGAGGCGGCCTGGACTACAATTTTGCTGTCGGTCCTGACGGCGATCCTGGGTGTAAGCTGCGGGATCCTTGGGACTGCGGCGCGGCTGTCACGATTTTTGGTATTTCGCTTTCTGGGCGCGGCCTATGTCAGCCTGTTTCGTGGCACCCCTGCGCTTATTCAGTTGTTCATCCTGTATTTTGGCGGACCACAGATCGGCATTCAGCTGGATGCATTTGAGGCCGGGGTGATTGGCCTGGGCGTGAATGTCGGCGCCTATATGACCGAGACCATGCGCGGTGCCATTATTGCCGTCGATAAAGGCCAGGCCGAGGCGGCGCGGACATTGGGGATGAGCCGCTGGCAGGCCATGCGCAAGGTGATCCTGCCGCAGGCGATGCGTCTGATGATCCGCCCCCTTGGGGTGAACATCAATGCGCTGATCAAAAGCACCGCGCTGGTGGCCGCGATTTCAGTGGTGGAACTGACCTACACCGCGCAGCGTTACATCGGATCAACCTACAAACCCTTCGAGATGTTTCTGATCGCGGGCGTTCTGTACATGATCATCATTTACATTGTCGGGCTGGGCGTCGCCTGGGCTGACCGCAAAGCGCGCATCACTTAGATCGGGAAAGGAAGACCTTATGGGTTTAGATTTCAGCGTTATTCCAAAGTATCTCGACATTGTGCTGCTTGGCGCTGTTTGGACCATTGCCATCACCATAGGGGCTGCCGTTGTCAGTTTTTTCGGCGGTATCATACTGGCCATTATCGCGCTTTATGCCCCAAAGATCATAAGCTGGCCGTTTCGGGCATTTTCATTCCTGTTCCTTGGCACACCGCTGCTGTTGCAGCTGTTCCTGATCTACTTTGGCCTGGTGCAGATTGGCATCGACGTGCCGGCCTTTATGGCAGGCGTCATCGGGTTAGGCCTGCATTTCGCCGTCTACAATTCCGAGCTGTTCCAAACCAGTATCCTGGCTGTGGACAAGGGCCAGAACGAGGCCGCAAGAACGCTGGGGCTAAGCAGGCTGCAAGCGCTCCGCAAAGTGATTGTCCCGCAGGCCGTGCGCGATGTGATCCCGCCCATTGGCAACAATATGATCGCATTGCTTAAGGATTCAGCCCTGGTGTCGGTGATCGGTGTATCCGAGCTGACGTTATCCGCTCAACGCGCCATCGGCAGCACCTATCGACCGTTTGAGTTCTATGTGCTGGTGGCCATCATCTACTATATTATCAATCTCGTTATGGAAGCTGTGTTGCGCCACGTAGAACGTCGCATTCAAGTTTCACGATGATCGGCAAGGAAAGCAAAATGAGCGATCAGCCCCCCTTTATTGACATCCGTCACGCCCAGAAAAGTTTCGGGACGCTGGACGTTCTGAAAGATATCAGCCTGCAGGTCGAGCGCGGTCAGATTGTTGCCATCATCGGCCCCTCAGGCTCCGGCAAAAGCACGCTGTTACGGGCAATCAACGATCTGGATCCGCTGACCGGTGGCGAAATCTGGCTCGAAGACAAACAGATCAACAAGACCCTGCCACATCGCCAATATGAAAAGCACATCAACGAAGTGCGGCAGGAAATCGGCATGGTGTTTCAGCATTTCAACTTGTTCCCGCATTTGAAGGTGCGCGAGAACGTGACCATGGCGCCCAAGATGTTAAAGGGGCTGTCCGAGGCCCAGGCCAACGCCCTGGCCGAAGAACAATTGACCAAAGTTGGCATGATCGAGCGGATTGACTATTACCCCTCGCAACTGTCCGGCGGGCAGAAACAACGGGTAGCAATCGCACGGGCGCTGGCAATGAAGCCCAAGGTGATGCTGTTTGACGAGGCCACTTCGGCGCTGGATCCCGAATTGGTCGAAGAGGTGAACCTGGTTATGAAAACGCTAGCGGAAGAGCATATGACCATGATCATCGTCACCCATGAAATGGGCTTCGCCGAAAGCGTATGTGATCGGGTCTTATTTATGGATCAGGGGGTTGTGGTCGAAGAAGGCCCGCCAGAGGTGATCTTTCGCAATCCGACCAATGAACGCACCCGGAATTTCCTGCGCAAGCATCTTGCAGGGCAGGTCGGCTAGATGTCTCCACAGCATTAACGGTAACTGCGGTCTTCCATTGGGGTCTCTTCAATGGTCTGCAACAACCCGTCGAGCAAAATCTGCTCGGCGCGGTTCTTGGTGGCGCGTTCGCTCCAGACCAGATGAACGTCAATCGGCGGCAGATCGTCATAGGGCGGAACCTGCCAAAGCTGGCCGTCACGTACATCGCGGGCCGCGACGTGAACGGGCAGGGGGCCAACGCCAAGACCGGACATAATCATCCGCCGCACCTCTTCCAAATGGCTGGAGACGCCGGTGATTTTCTGCCCCAAGGCGGCCTGTGCCCGCATGACTGTGACGGGCTTCAAAACGTCCTGTAACCGGTCGGTTTCAAAGCTGACCGAGGAATGGCCCTCGAGATCGGCAATCGTCAGATCATCACGCCCGAACAGAGGGTGAGGCGGACCGCAGAACAGGCCGAAATATTCACGAAACACCCGCCGATATTCCAGTCCGGGACTGTGGTTTCCGACCAGGCAGATCGCAAAAGACACCCGCTTGGCGGCAACTTCGGCCAGGGCTTTGGAACTGGACAGCACGTCAATAGTCAGGGTCGCATGCGGGTGTGCGGTGTGAAACTTGGCCAGGGCCTGATCCACCAGCGGGCTGACCACGTGGCTGGCCACGGCGATGCGCACATGGCCGCGCACATCATCGGTCATCTCCCGCATCAAGGTCGACAACCGCAGCACCGAACCGTTGATCTCAACCGCTTCGCGGTACAACAACCGCCCCGCTTCGGTCAGCGCATAATGCCCCGGCGAGCGATTGATCAATTTGCGCCCAACCCGATCTTCCAGCCGCTTTAGTGCGGTGGACACTGTGGGCTGTTTGAGCCGCATTTGGTTTGCGGCGTCGGTCACCGAGTGGCTTTCGGCCAAAATGACAAAAGTGCGCAAGAGGTTCCAGTCAAGCTCTCGCGCGATACGCTCGGGTTCATACTGCGGATCATGCTTGTCCATAGGCGCCTTCAATATCTGGAATTTCGATTATCTATTTGAACTATATTACCGTCTCTCGCATGGTTTCATCAAGACCACATTCACGGCTCAGATGCAGGCAGCAGAGCAGCCCTGCGGCGGCTTGGACAGGTGGTGGTGGCAAAGTGAGAAAGCAGACAATGAGTAATCTTTTCTACCAGGCGCAGGGGCGCAAACCCACTCTGGATCAGTCCCGGGGCGTTTATATGTGGGATCAGGACGGTAAGCGCTATCTGGACGGCTCATCCGGTGCGATGGTCTGCAACATCGGCCACTCAAACGAAAACGTGCTGACGGCGATGCGGCGTCAGATGGAGAAATCAACCTTTGGCTACCGGTTGCATTTCGAGACCGAAGCCTCCGAGCATTTGGCAACCAAACTGGCCAATCTGATGCCTGAAGGGCTGAACAAGGTTTTCTTTGTCTCCGGCGGGTCTGAGGCCGTCGAGACCGGATTAAAACTGGCACGGCAATACGCTGTGACAACGGGACAAGGCAGCCGCTGGAAGGTGATTTCACGGGCGCCGGGTTATCATGGCTGTAGTCTGGGCGCACTGGCGGTCACCGGTTATGCGCCGCTCACCGCGCCGTTTGAGCCAATGATGCGACAAATGCCAAAAATCCCCGCACCCCGCGCCTACCTTGATGGGCTTGATGCGGATGACCCGGCCACGGGCCTGCATTACGCAGATATGCTCGAGCAGAAGATTCTGGCCGAAGGACCAGACAGCGTGTTGGCCTTTCTGGTTGAACCCGTTGGCGGCGCATCAACTGGGGCTTTGGTGCCACCGCGCGGCTATATGGAACGGATCCGCGAAATATGCACCCGCCATGGTGTATTGCTGATCATGGACGAAGTGATGACCGGGGCCGGGCGGACCGGGAAATTCCTCGGTTCGGACCACTGGCTGGCGCGGCCCGATATTGTAGTGATGTCCAAAGGGCTGGGCGCGGGATATATGCCACTGGGTGCGATGATCGCCGATGACCGGCTGGTTGCTCCGGTTCTGGATCAGGGCGGTTTTGCCCATGGTTTCACCTATGCAGGCAATCCGCTGGCCTGTGCGGCCGGTCTTGCCGTGGTGAATGAAATCGAAATGCAGGGGCTATGTGCAAATGCCGCTGAACAAGGCGACAGGCTTTTGGCACGGCTGAACGGCTTGATGCAAAAATACGAGTTGATTGGCGATGTGCGCGGCAAGGGATTGCTGACAGCGTTTGAGTTTATGGCTGACCGAAACAGCAAAGCGCCCCTTCCTGCAGGTCTGAATGCCCATCAACGCTTTGTAGACATCGCCTATGCAAAGGGGTTGATTGTCTATTCCCGCCGAACGCGCGATGGCACCCATGGCGACCATATTCTGGTGTGCCCACCGCTGATTGTATCCGATGCCCATATGGATGAGATCGTCGAGGGCCTTGATGCCAGTCTGGCGCAGTTCAGCCACGAAATTTACACCGAACTGAAGGCCGCATAAGCGATGACAAAAGTTCTGATTACCTGCGCTGTTACCGGCTCTATTCACACGCCCTCGATGTCGCCCTATCTGCCGGTCACCGCCGATGAAATTACCGAACAGGCACTGGCAGCGGCAGCCGCCGGGGCATCCATTTTGCACCTGCATGCGCGCAATCCCGATACCGGTCAGCCCTCGGCGCTGGTCCAGGACTTCATGGCGTTTTTACCGCGTTTGAAACAGGCCACAGATGCGGTTTTGAACATCTCGACCGGGGGCAGTGCGGTGATGACGCTGGACGATCGCCTGGCCGCGCCAAAACGGGCTGAACCAGAAATGTGCAGCCTGAATATGGGCAGTATGAACTTCGCCCTGTACCCAGCCGCCGCCCGTATTTCCGAATGGAAGCACGACTGGGAAAAGCCGTTTCTGGAAAACTCGGATGATCTGGTTTTCAAAAACACCCCGCGCGACATAACCCGCATCCTGACCGAAATGGGCACCGAGCGGGGCGCCCGGTTCGAGTTTGAGTGCTATGATATCAGCCATCTATATATGCTGAAACATTTCGTCGACCGTGGGTTGGTGCAACGACCATTGTTCATTCAATTTGTCTTTGGCGTCTTGGGCGGTATGGGACCCGACCCCGAGAACCTGATGCATATGAAAGTGATCGCCGACAAGCTGTTTGGCGATGATTATATGTTTTCCGTTCTGGCGGCCGGGCGTCATCAGATGCCCCTGATCACCATGGCGGCCGCGATGGGGGGGCATGTCCGTGTCGGGCTAGAGGACAGCTTGATGATCGCGCGCGCGACATTGGCCAAAACCAACGCCGAGCAAGTCGTCAAGATACGGCGGATCGTCGAGGATCTGGGCCGTGACATTGCCACCCCAACCGAAGCCCGCGCGATGCTGGGCTTAAAAGGTGCCGACCGCACTGCGATCTAAGCACAACACTAAGACAGGATAAGCAGATGCAGGCGATATTTGACGACCGACAGTGGCACCATGATCCCAAACATTTCATGGCCAACGGCAAGATTTTGCCAAACCCTGAGCAACCCAAACGTATTGAGGTTCTGCGCGCCGGCGCCACGGCGGCGGGCTGTGTTTTTGACGCGCCAAAAGATGCTGGTCTGGGCCCGATTGCAGCGCTGCATACAGCCGAATATCTGACCTTCCTCAAGAATATTTACCGGCGCTGGCAGTATATTGACGGCGCTGGCGACGAAGTGATCCCCAATATTCACCCCGCGCGTCGCAGTGACAGCTATCCAAAATCCGCCAGCGGCCAGTCCGGCTATCATCAGGCGGACACGGCTTGCCCGATTGCCAAAGGAACCTGGGAGGCGGCCTATTGGTCGGCACAATCAGCGATTACAGGGGCCGATTTATTGGTCGGCGGCACCCGGTCAGCCTATGTCTTGTCGCGCCCACCCGGGCATCACGCCTTTGGCGATCTGGCCGGCGGCTTTTGTTTCCTCAACAACGCAGCCATAGCCGCCGAACGGTTGCGCGCCGCAGGTCTGCGGCCTGCAATTGTCGATGTTGATGTGCACCACGGCAACGGCACCCAAGGCATTTTCTATGACCGCGAAGACGTTCTAACGGCCTCTATCCATGCCGATCCCGAGCGATTTTACCCGTTCTTTTGGGGCCATGCCCAAGAGCGCGGAACCGGGCAGGGCTTGGGCTACAATCTTAACCTGCCACTGGCACGGGGAACGGATGATGATGGCGTTCTGAAAGCCCTGGACACCGCGCTTGAACGCGTGGCGATGTTTGGCGCAGATGTGCTGGTGGTCGCCTTGGGGTTGGATGCGTCAATTGATGATCCATTTCAGGGATTTGCAGTCACACAAGACGGATTCTCCCGGATTGGGGCGGCCCTGGCCGAACTGGGACTTCCTGTATTGTTTGTGCAAGAAGGCGGCTATCTGTCTGACAGTCTGGCGATCAACCTGACCCGCTGCCTGACCGGCTATCAATCCGCCTGTTAAAGTATGGCCATCTGGCCCAAACGTGAAAGAGCCTCGCATGGCACCTGTCCTGACCGATGACCAGATCCTTCAACTGGGCGCATTGCGCCGCGCCTTGCATCAAACCCCCGAAGTCTCCGGCGAAGAAATACAGACCGCAGCGCGGATCGCGCTGGAGCTGGCGCAGGCCGGTGCAGACCGCATTTGGACAGGTCTTGGCGGTCACGGCGTCGCCGCCGAATTTAAGGGCAGCCAACAGGGCCCAACCGTTCTGATCCGCTGTGAGCTTGACGGGTTGCCAATCCAAGAGGTTTCAGAGGCTCCGCATCGCTCTGAATATGCAGGCAAGGGGCATCTCTGCGGCCACGACGGTCATATGGTGATGGTGCTTGGTCTGGCCTTAACCCTTGCCAAACGGCCGCAACACGGGCGGGTCATCTTGCTGTTCCAACCGGCCGAAGAAACCGGTGCAGGGGCAGCGGCAGTGATTGCCGATCCGCGCTGGCCCCAGATCCGCCCCGATTATGCCTTTGCCTATCACAATGTTCCGGGCCGCCCTCTGGCAGAGATAGGTCTCTGCCTGGGACCCAGCAATTGCGCCTCGCGGGGGATGAAAATCAACTTTACGGGTAAAACCTCACATGCAGCCGCCCCCGAAGACGGCATCTCTCCCGGATCGGTGATGGCACAGTTGATGCAGGACCTGCCGCTGCTTGGCCCCGGTGGCCCAATGCAGGATGATTTTGCCCTGGCCACCCTGACCCATGCCCATCTGGGAGAGCCGAGTTTTGGCATCGCGCCAGGCAGCGGCGAGCTGCGGTTGACCCTGCGCAGCCAAACGGACGCCCGGATGGACCAAATGGTTGCAGATGCTGAAAACTTGCTGGATGCAGCGCTGGATCAGGTGGATGGTCTGCAGGCTCAGATCACCTGGCATGACGTGTTTTTAGCAAGCGTGAATGCAGCCGAGGCGGCGGATCTGGCAACGGCGGCTGCCCAAAAGCTGGATCTGGCGCAACATGTTATGACCACCCCAATGCGTTGGTCCGAGGATTTCGGCCGCTTTGGTTTGGACGGTGCCACATCAGCGATGCTGTTTATTGGTTCGGGCGAGGATCAGCCACAGTTGCACAACCCAAACTTTGACTTCCCGGACGCGCTGATACCGACCGGCGTCTCGCTGCTTGCCCGGATTCTCGACCAGATCCTGGCCACTCCAACCCATGACTGACCCGACGCCGGAAAGCTCGTGGTGTGAGATTTCGCTGCCAGCGATATCGCACAATCTGTCCCATGCTCTGGACCGGCTGCCAAAAGACACCCAGCTTTGCGCGGTCGTCAAGGCCGACGCCTACGGGCATGGTATTGAAAACGTGGTGCCGCTGCTGATCGCGCAGGATGTCAGCTATATTGGGATCGCCTCAAATGCCGAGGCCCGCGCGGTGCGTGATCTGGGTTATTCGGGCAGAATATTGCGCTTGCGCATGGCCACTCCGCAAGAAGTTGAAAACGCGCTGGATTGCCATGTTGAAGAAATGGTCGGATCGTTGACTGCTATGCGGTCACTGCTTCAGACCCTGGGCCAGGCGGCGCTTCCCCGGCTGCATATTTCGCTGAATGCAGACGGCATGTCACGCGACGGGCTAGAGCTTTCAACCGCACAAGGCCGCGATGCTTGCCTCAAGATCCTGGACTTGGCGCAGAACCGTGTGGCCGGGCTGTGTACGCATTTCCCGTCAAACCTCGCCGCGGATCTGGCTGCCAGCATTGCACGGTTTCAAAAGGATCAGTCCTGGATCTTTGACCACAGCCCGTTGCATCGCAACGATGTCCTGATACATGCGGGCAGCACCCTGACGCTGTGTTCGGGTCAGGATCCCAAAACCGACGTTATGCGCTGCGGTGCGATTCTATACGGCATTGCTGGACTGCGGCCTGACTTTCAATCGACCCTTGCCTTGAAGTCACGCGTGATCAGCGTCGGCAAATATCCAAAGGGCAGCACAATCGGCTATGATCGCACCACATGCCTCCCGCAGGATAAAGTGCTGGCCAGCATCGCGCTCGGCTATGCCAACGGCTATTGTCGGCAATTATCTGGCTGCGGCGAAGTGCTGATCCACGGGCAACGCCTGCCGGTCATGGGCAAGATTTCGATGAATACGATTGTGGTGGATGTGACCACTTTACCTGACGTGGCCATCGGGGATGAGGTTGTCGCCTTTGGTCAACAGGGTAACCAAGCCATCGACGCGCAGGGAATTGAGCACCTGACCGGCACGATCATGGCCGATCTGTTCAGCGACTGGGGCCAACGCAACCCGCGCATTGTCCGCCAAGGGTAATTGACCCTACTCACGAACAGCAAACGCGTAATCGATGTTATGTTACCTATATTCAGATGAAGTGCCCGCAGCCTGTATATTCGCTCTGGCTCCCCGGCTATTTGCGGACATATATTCAGAATATCGTTCAAGGACCAAGCGGGCTCTGTTGAACGCTTGAGAGGGATCAATATTGGCCCAGGGCTGATCTTCAAATGATCCCACTTCAAGGTCGATTTATAACGATTAGGTCTCCATCCGGTATCTCAACCCCACAATCTGCTGCAGCTTTGAGATGTTTGCCTTGTTCTGCAAGCACGTCTCGGAAACGCTTCTTTACAGGACCCCTCATGTCTTTCATCATATCGATGGCCTTCGCTACCATTCCGCAAACCATGCGCTGATGCGCCTTCGTAAAGGACCGCATGCCGAGCTCCCTTGCAAAGACATCTAGGTCATCGCCTGTGATTTCGTCGGTCATTTGCGCTGCGCCAATCCGGAAGGACATTTCATGTGTGACTTCAGGATCAATAATGGTCGGCACGACGTCATAAATCGGTGCCAACTCAGGATTGAAGCCCCGGTAGAGAAGCGCATGATTTTTGGCATGGTTGTCGGTGTTCCCGAGAAGCAGATTGGCAAGCGTAATCTTCAACATGGCAAGTCTCGCGACACCAGGCTGTGCGGTCTTGGCGATGATTCCTCCGATCGCATGCGCATCGAAGCGCGGGATTTGCCCATTCGCCTTGCGCTGGTATTTCAGATCAGCAGACAAGCCCAGTGCCTGGCAGAAGTCTTCTTGGTGAATGCGGCTGACCTTGTCATTATGTACAATGCGATCGAACCGTTCGATGAGCAGGGCTTGAAGGTCGCCATCTCCGATCACTTCGCAAGCAGCCACAGGATGCTCTTGAAAGGCCATCATGGCCTCCATAGCCATGTATTCCTGCTGGACTTCGCTCATCTTAATGAGACGCGGCACCTTTAAAATGTGGGTCGTCGGCACCCGGCGACCAGACTTAGGCAGCGCAAAGCTTCCATCCGGGAGCCTCGCCAGGGCTACCTTGCCCTGTACGCCTGCAAGTGGCGAGGGATCAACTTGACCAGTTGGCAGACGGCGGTGGTCGCGCAGTGATGTTATGATCTCAACAAGCCCCTCATCCGACACGGGCTCATAATCTGCTGACAGAATGCCGGGCGCTTTCGGCGCTCCCTCACCTTCTGGCCCACAGGATATAGCTCCGGGACAATCTGCGCCGAGATGAAAGAGTAGTCCAACGAAGTCGGTCCGCTCGACCCCATGGCGGCGGATAACTTGCTCAAGCATCTCGTTCTCGAACAGTAGGTTGGAGAAAAAGCCACGCGTTTCTTTATCTTTGAAGGGTTGGTCCTGGACTGGTAAGCTCAGAGAGACTGGATGCGGAAGGTCATCGCGTAGGTAGCGAAAGCTTGTCGAGCCATCATCAAGGCGAACCAGTTTGCCAACAGGCGCCTCCACGCCCTCTATATGGACATCAACCGTCAGCACTCGGATTGCTCCCGCACGAAAATATCGAGACCGATATCAGCGCAGATCTGCAACACCAGCCCGAACTGCGCTGTTTCCTTGCCCAGCTCGATCGCGCGAATTGTTGGCCGGGAAATCCCGGTTTGCAGCGCTAAACCCTCTTGAGTAATGCCCACCTTCTTGCGATGGCGGCGTATCTGCTGGCCCAGGTCCTTTGTTCCTCGCAGGTGCCGGTATCTGTTGGAAAAGTTCTTTTCCATTTCTGCCACTTCGGTGTCCTCCTCGAAATATGGAAACGACCCTTTCCATTTACATTGGAAAGAGATGTTTTGCAAGTAATGGAAACGATCCTTTCCATTCATTTGTTTTTTTGCATCACGGTCAGAAAAGGAAATTCAGGAATTGAGCCGCCAAGACGCCGAAGAGAGACTTGTCTTCGTTCGCGATCGACCACTTATTCTGATGGCCTATGCTGCGGATGTTTTTTCGATGGTGCAGCCGGACTGCGGGCGGTTTACCAATTTCTCATATTGGATCGCCCCGAGGCTGCTACGCCGAGAGGGCTAGCAAGTGGCAAAAATTTGGAAACGATGGTAGCGAAACTGCCGCCGTGCTAAAAAATCAAATTGCGCGCAGGTAGAATAGCGGCGCCGTGAATGGCGGCATCACCGTAAATTCGGCTGGGCAGCAACATAGGAAAAGGCAAGACTTCGCCGTAGCGGTTCGCAGTTGGGTGCTCGCATATCCCGATCAACATTTCGCGCAACGCCGCCGGGGCCTCGCCGCCAAAAAAGATCGCTTGTGGATCGACAATCGACCGGATGGCCCGAATAGACAAGTTGAGCGCCGGAGATACCTCTTGCAGCCATTCCCCCACGGCGGGCCAGTTGGGGTCGAATTTCTGCTGCAAATCCGGAATGCCACTAAGAGCCACACCACTGGCATTCAACCGCTTGACCAGTTCACCAAGCGCCGGGCGGCTGGAGAATGTATCCCCAGCCAACAGCGTGCCCAACTCGCCGGCGTTACCAAATCCGCCAATCAAAGCATGGCCTTCATTGACGATGCCGCCACCATACCCGAAATTGAAAGACAGGTAGGCCAGATTTTGGTACCCGTCATTTCTGGCCCTATGATGTTCGGCGATCACGGCGCAGGTTGCGTTGTTCTCGGTAAACGCAGCAAGCCCCAGGGTATCACGAAAGGTGTCATCAATCGGCATTCCAGACCAGTTTTTTATGGGCACTGGAACAGTAAACCGGTTCATTTTTGAAATCCGATAACCCTGCATCGCGACCCCAACACCGATTGCAGCGCGGTTTTGCAGTTCAGCTGATGTGGTCCATTCAGCACGAATGCGGCGCAGCTCGTCCAACGCGCCATCGGGATCATTGGGGGCGGCGAGCAACTCGGTGCGCAATAACTCAACGCCGGACAGATCCACTGCGATCAACTGTATGTTGTCTGAACGAACCGAAACCCCAAGTGAATAGGTCGCCTGATTGTTCAAAACAACCAATGGACTGGGCTTGCCCCGACCTTTGATCACCGCTTTTTTACTGCACAACAAGTTTTGCTCAGTCAAACCTTCAACGAGCCGATGCACCGACTGCTGAGACAAGGTGGTGAATTCCGTGATCTCAGACCGTGCAATGGGTTCATGGGCGCGCACGATGCCCATTATCTTGCGTTCGCTTCGGCTTAGAACCGGTCTATCCATGTGTGTCAGCGTCATCCAATTCCTCCCTAAAGACCGCGCAAGGAACACGAGTCCTCTCTAGGTACCCTACCCTATTCCTAGCAAACAAACAGAAATTTCCGATGTTTGATCAGACCTTTAGACTCCCGTGAAAAAAAATTTGACTCTTGCTACTTTATTATTACAAATTATAGGTAATAAATGTGTAGCGGCGACTTCGCAAGAATGAAAGCACTGAATCAGTGCGACGCCCTCGCACAACGGAGGGGAAATACGTGAGTACAATTGATATCGAAGGTCTGGAGATGCGCTTTGGGGTATTCACGGCTCTCAAAGACATTTCAGTAAGTGTCAAGGAAGGTGAATTTGTTACTCTTCTTGGCCCTTCGGGATGCGGAAAAACAACTCTGCTCAAGCTCATTTCAGGTTTTCTTACGCCCACAAATGGCAGCATCAAAATAGCAAACAAAGATGTGACTCTAACGCCACCCGAACACCGGGACACGGCGCTTTGTTTTCAGTCTTACGCGCTGTTTCCGCACCTGACGATCGGTGATAATATTGAATTTGGCCTCAAGCAGCAAAAGATTAGCAAACCCGAGCGCGGGCGGCGTTTGGCGGAAATGGCGGGTCAACTGGCGCTCGACGCACAACTGGACAAACTGCCAAACCAATTGTCGGGCGGGCAACAACAACGCGTGGCCTTGGGTCGGGCGCTGATCATGCGCCCCGGCGTTATCCTGTTTGACGAACCACTGTCCAATCTGGATGCCAAACTGCGCGACTCGGTGCGGGTCGAAATTCGGCGCATTCAGCGCGAAAACAACCTGACAGCGGTTTATGTGACCCATGACCAGTCCGAAGCCCTGGCAATGTCTGACCGGGTGATGGTCCTGAATGGTGGCGTGATTGAGCAATGTGCCCCACCAGAAGAACTATACAACGCCCCCGCCACAAGTTTTGTGGCCGACTTTATCGGCGGCGCAAATATCATGGAGGTCGAAGTAACCGGCGAGACCGAACCTGGCGTTTACAAACTGAACACGCCGCTGGGTGTGCTGATCTCAAAGAGCGGTCGGGTGCCTCCTGGGAAACGGATTAGGGCCTGCTGGCGACCAGAATCGGTGAAGCTTGGCGAGCTGTCAGTGAATACTTTCACTGCCAAAGTGACGGATCGCCAATTCCAGGGCAGCTATACAGATCTGCATGTCGATGTGAACGGCCATTCTTGCGGCCTGAAAACCCCAAACCCCAATATTTTCCCCGGCGAAAACATAGACTGTGGGTTGGATCCATCTGATGTGATTTTGCTGGAGGCGATCTGATGACCCTAAGGAAATGGGTAACGGTGATTGCGCTGCTAACGCCCGGACTTGGGCTCATCATCGCAATGATCGGCACCGTAGTCTACATGGCTATCGCGCAATCGTTCGGGCTGTACAGCCTACTGGGTGACAGTGAATTCAGTACCGAGTTCTGGGATAAGATGCTGGGCCGCCGTGCCTACTACAAATCGGTCAAATATTCTTTGTATATCGGCACCTTCAGCGCGATCCTCTCAGTTGCCCTGGCCTACCCGCTGGCAATCTGGCTGCGCAAACCTTTCAAAGGCTCGTTGGCGGTTGGCGCGATTTTGAAGGCCCCATTGTTGGTGCCCGGTCTGGTTGCAGCATTTCTGTTCATCAACGTGATTTCGTACAACGGCATTCTGAACCAATTCATGCAGTGGCTGGGGTTATGGGACGAACCACACCGGCTGCAAAACGACAGAAATGGCTTTGGCATTCTGGTCTTGCAGACCTGGAAACAAATGCCTTTTGCCCTTTTGCTATTGACCAGCGCGGTACAGGGTATCAGCGACGATATCTTGGATGCCGCCCGCGATCTGGGGGCCGGGACATTTGCCCGCTTCCGCAAGATCATTGCGCCGATGACAATTTCGGCGATGCAGGCGGCCTTGGTGATTATCTTTATCGGTGCGGTTGCTGACTTCTCGTTCCAGGTCATCGCAGGGCCGACCAATCGTCAGTCTCTGGCGCAGTTCATGGTGTTCTTCAAAGACAGTGGACGCTGGCATGACGCGGCGGTTGTCGGGGTGACCTTGATGGGGGCCGCCTTGTTTGGCTCTGCCCTTTTGGCGGTGGCGGCCCGGTTTGTTCTTAAGGGTGGGCGTCTGAAATGAGCCAGGCAACAATCAATAAAATCCTGCTATATGTGCTGATTGCCGTCTGCGCCCTTTGGTTGGTCATTCCTTTCACCATGGCGGTGCTGTGGTCCTTAGTTGATCCGGCAGAGCCTTGGACGGCTGACAAACTGCTGCCACCGGTGATGTCGACCTACCGTTGGTCGCATATGTGGGCAAACTCTTCGCTAAAACCGGCCTTAATCAACTCTTACATTCTGGCTCCAAGTGTAGCAGTCGTGACTTTGATACTGGCGGCGCCGACAGCCTATGCCTTCGGTCGCATCCAATTCCCGGGTCGTGAAGTGGTCAAGCTGATCGCGCTGTTGCCTTTGGTGGTACCCGGTTTTGTGACCGCGGTCTTCTTTACCTCGATCATTTTCCAGATGGGCCTGCACGCCTCACGATTTGGTGCCATCCTGTTTGCCCATAGTGTCATTTTGATGCCCTATGCGATCCGGATTTTGACGGTGAGCTTCGAGCAGGTTCGCCAAGACCATATTGACGCGGCGCGGGACTTGGGCGCGTCCGTTATCGAACGGTGGAAAGTGGCTTACCTTCCCGCGCTAAAGCCCGGGATAATGGCGGCCCTGCTGATCGTATTTATCCAGTCCATCGAGGAGTTCGCGATCGCTTTCATCGTCGGCTCACCCAGCTTTGTGACAGTACCGACATTACTGTTCTCGACTCTTGGTCAGGATTTCGTCCGACCCAATGCTGCTGTTCTGGCTCTCATCCTGATCGTGCCAAACGTAATCATGATGCTGATCCTGGAACGGCTCCTGAAATCGGCCAACCCAAGCCTAAGCTCGGGCAAAGGCTGATCAATCTATCTGCGAACGACCAAACTTGGAGGAAAAACTATGTTAAAGAAACTTTTGTCTACTGGCATCGCCGTGCTTGCAACGGCATCGGTTGCCATGTCCGGAAGTCTGGAAGGAAAGTCCTGGGAAGAAATCCTCGTAGAAGCAAAGGCAGAAGGTGAGCTGACTTGGTTTATCTGGTATTTCCAGGATGAATTCCGCGATGTGGCCAAGGCCTTTACTGCTGAAACCGGCATCAAGGTGAACATCCCTGAAGGCACAGCTGCAGGCAACAACGACAAGTTGCTGGCCGAAATGGGACGTGAAACCGGGGACATTGACGTCATCTCGTTTGGCTATGAAAATGTTCACGCTTGGCCGCTGGCCAAACTGTTCCAGAAAATCGATACTGTTCTGCCTGATATCACTGGTCGCAAGCAGGACGTGACTGGCATCGCAGGTGAAGGTTACGTCTTTGCCTACTGGGGAAACCAAACCGGTATCGCGTATGATCCCGACATGGTGGCCCAGGCAGACCTGCCGCAAACACCTGAAGATTTTGCTGCCTTCTGGGCTGAAAATCCGGGCAAGTTTGGCTTTAACTACGTCAAAGGTGGCTCTGGCCCATCGTTCTTTCACAACACCCTGCGTGTGTTGTCCGGTATCGACTATTTCGGCGATGCACCGGTTGAAGAAAAATTGGCAGGCTTGGGCGCTGGCATCGACTTCTTCAATGAGCATGCCGAAAACTATGTGATCACCGCATCGAACATTGACAGCGCCAACCGTCTGAGCGATCGCGAGTTGTGGATGGTTCCAGCATGGGAAGACCACCTGGCTGGTTTGCAAAATCGAGGCGAAGTTCGCAAAGAGCTGCAGTATTACATCCCCGAAATGGGCATGTCCGGTGGCGGCAACGGTGTTGCTATCCCCCAAAACGCACCACACTCAGCAGCTGCGATTGTATTCATTGATTGGTTGACCTCTGCTGATGTTCAGACAGGTTTCAACAGTCGTTTTGGGACCGCCCCGGCGCATGCCAACTCGGATGATTCCAAAGCTCTGGTCTCTAACACTCAACGTGCCTTTAGCCAAGCCTGGCCAAGCCAGCCGTTCAAGCAGAACGTTGAAGATCTCTTTGTCGAAGAGGTTGTTCTTAATCGATAAAGGCACACAGGTCTTCTGTCCGACATAGAAGCGGGAAGACCAACCGGCGCAACGCAGATCAGGGAATACTCCCTCCCACTTGATTTTGGGTTGCGCCAGCGCCGCCGTCTCTAGGCGGCCTGGTCGCGGAGCTGACTGGCTCTGCGACACAATTCTCTCTCTGGAAAAAAATTATGACAGCCTCTTCGCCCTTGGTACAAACTGGCCTGCTCGCCCATCGTGGAGCATCATTGCTGCGGCCTGAAAACACCCTTGAATCTATTGCCGTAACTGCGGAAATGGGGGTTTTGTGGATTGAAACCGACGTCAGGACAACACGAGATAAGAAACTAGTCATGGTTCATGACAGTACATTGGACAGAACAACCAGCGGCAGCGGATATGTCGCTCAGACAGATTTGGCCGAAATCCAGAAACTGGATGCTGGTTCGTGGATGGGACCGGAGTTTGCTGGTATGAAAGTGCCGACAATGAAGGCGTTCCTGACTGACATTTGTGCATTGGGCCTTAGCCTGCAGTTGGAATTCAAGGAAGACAAAGGCCGCGAAGAAGAACTGGTCGATCTGGTCTGTGACGAACTGGAGGAATACTGGCCTGCAGATGGCCCCTCCAAGCTGTTCTTCTCCGGATTTTCCGAACGCTGTTTGCGCCGCGCTTCTGTGCGAATGCCGAATGTTCAACGGGCGCTTGCCTTGACCTGCGTGCCGCGTGACCCTGACCGGCTGGCCGAAGAAACGGGTGTGACAATCATGCATGTACAGGATGATTTCACTGACGAAGCTGCACTTGAAGCGATCCGGGCGTCTTCGGTTGAATTTGGCGTCGCGACTGTCAATGATCCGCAGCGGGCTCGCGACTTGCTGGATGGCGGTGTGCAACAAGTCTTGACCGATGATCCGCAACTGCTGAGCAACAACCGCTACGTGGCAGCCTAGGCCGCAAGATCACCACTCACATGGGCACCTGAACACGCGCGGTCCTATTGGCACCGGGCGTGTTCGCTTTTGTTCGCAGGTGGCCAATCGTTTAAGCTACAATCTGCTTGCAGAGGAGCCCGGCACGGTCTGCGATGGGCATCCTTGGAATTTTGATTACCCAATACCCGCAGTGCATATAGGTCGAGATACCGGATCTGTAGTCAGCAGCAAAAGTTGACAACTTGCTCTTTTTCACTCATCATGGGTAAAAATAGGAATCGAGTAAAACACATGCTAAATCGACGCGTTTTTGCAGAATCTCTAGCCCAGGATGCGGGTGCTATGGCCAGAGATTATTTTGTGAACAGGACAGCACTGACCGTAGAGTCAAAGCGCCCCGGTGATTATGTTTCTGAGGCAGACCGCAACGTAGAACTGATGGTGCGGCGCAGAATTGAAGAGTCCTATCCCGGTGAAAATGTCGTGGGTGAGGAAGAGGGTGGCACCGAGAGTGGCAGCTTTTGGTGCGTGGACCCAATTGATGGGACGTCCAATTTTCTGGCTGGTATCCCGATATGGGGCGTATCCATTGCCTATTGTGAGGGCGGTGTCCCTATGGTTGGCGCCATCGCCATTCCAATGCAGGATATTCTGATTTCGGCAGACATGATGCAGCCCGGATTTCACTTGAATGGTGTCCACCACAGTAAAACCGCTGATACACCAATCGATTTTCTAGCCCTCGGTGAGAGCCAGGATTGGACCCGTGACGCGATCCGGCAGGTCGAAGATGTGTTTCTAGGCGCCGGGCTGACACTTGTGAAGTATCGCTGCTGTGTCGTTGGCTTGGTTTATGCTGCACTGGGACGAACACGCGGGTATTTTGAGCAGAACACCAATATTTGGGATGTGTCTGCCGGTTACGTCATTGCAAAACAGGCCGGCCTGGAGGTTAGCATCAAGCGCAACACTTCGGACCATCAGCTCAGGATATCAGCCTTGCACCCGGCAGAACATGACGCGGTGAAACGGCAATTGCATCTATGACAATTCGGAATTTTGAACTGATGCAAGCCAAGCCTGGAACAAACATAAGCCTTTCCCCGCACCGGCGCTTTAACCCGCTGAAAAACGAATGGGTTCTGGTGTCGCCACAGCGCAATTTGCGACCTTGGCAGGGCAAAAGCGAAACCCCAAACACGGTTGAAAAACCTCCGCATGATACCTCCTGCTACCTGTGCGCGGGCAATAAGCGGATCGGCGGCGCAGCCAACCCAGAGTATCGTGGAACTTATGTATTCCCCAATGACTTTCCTGCCCTGTTGCCCGACGGAATCGGCCCTGCAAGCACCGACAACCCGCTGTTTGTCTCGACCCCGGTGCGCGGCACCGCCAAAGTCATTTGCTTCTCCGAGCGCCACGACCTGACCATGGCCCGCCTGCCAGTCGCCGGTATTCGAGATGTGGTTGAAACCTGGATCGAACAGACCGCGCTTTTGGCCAAAGACTACCGCTGGGTCGCCATTTTTGAGAACAAGGGCGAGGCCATGGGCTGCTCCAATCCGCATCCGCATGGGCAGATCTGGGCGTCAGACTTTCTGCCCAATGAAATTACCACAGAAGACAAAACACAGGCCGCCTATCTGCAACATCACAGCCGTGTTTTATTGCTGGACTATGTTCTGGAAGAAATGGAACGGCAAGACCGGGTTGTCGTCGAGAACCAGAGCTGGATTGCGGTGGTGCCCTATTGGGCTGTTTGGCCATTTGAAACTCTGCTTGTACCCAAGCGTCATGTGCCCCGAATGCTGGATCTGACTGTGCCGGAAAAGGCAGACCTTGCCGATATCCTCAAACGCTTGACCACCCGTTATGACAATTTGTTCAAAACAGATTTCCCCTATTCGATGGGCTGGCATAGTGCGCCGTTCACAGACAGATCCAACGAGCATTGGCAGCTGCACGCCCATTTCTATCCGCCGTTGTTGCGATCAGCCTCGGTCAAAAAATTTATGGTGGGATACGAGATGCTGTCTGAACCGCAACGCGATATGACGGCCGAAAGCGCAGCCAAAGTCTTACGCGGGCTGCCAGAAACTCATTTCCGGCCAACGAATGAGGGCCATTGACGAACAGTAAGAACACTTTGGTTGTTGGGGTGCCGGATACACCAGATCCCACACGGTACTGGCGTTGAAAGCCCAGGACTTCGTTGTCGTCGTCTAGGACAAGTTTTCCGACGGGCACCGGGATGCCGACTTCTCAGAAAATCTGGTCAAAGGGCGCAGACCGGCACCAACCTGATGGTGAAAACCCTAATCCAACTTATTCAGGCCACAGGATAGTTTAAGAGCGGGATTACCCCTGATCAGACATACAAAAATTTTGCCCAACTAACCTGCAGGGCTCCGTAAGTGCAATTGAACTTGAGGACCGCTAAATTTTTTTCGTTTGAGCTTATACCACCTGTGCCGATTTAATTTTCCGCAAAGATCATAAAGTCAGCGGATGGGGTGTATCGGATGGAAACAAGCGCAAGAGTGGTGATAATTGGCGGCGGTGTTGTGGGATGCAGCATTCTTTACCATCTTGCCAAACGAGGCTGGAAGGACGTGGTGCTGCTGGAACGGCAGGAACTGACGGCGGGTTCTTCATGGCATGCGGCTGGTAATTTGTTCACCCTGACTGCGCCGGGCAACGCCGCCATCCTGCAGAAATATACCATCGACCTCTATCCTGAGCTGGAAAAGGAAAGCGGCCAGGATTGCGGTCTGCATTACAATAGCGAACTGCTGGTCGCCAAGGACGAGGAAGAGATTAAGACGCTGTCGATCGCCCATGCCTTTGGCAAGCGATATGGAATTGAATCTGAGTTCATATCAGCAGAGCAGGCCAAGAAACTGGCACCAACGTTGAACACGGATGATCTGACCGCAATCCTGCATGAAAAATCCGCAGGGTATTGTGATCCATCCAGTGTGACCCATGCCTTTGCCAAAGCGGCGCGCAATTATGGCGCCTCGATCCACCGCCACACCCCTGTGCTCGAAACCAACCAGCGCCACGATGGAAAATGGGATGTGGTGACCGAGAACGGCACCATCACCACGGACTATGTGGTCAATGCGGCGGGGCTATGGGGGCGTGAAGTAGCGGCGCTTGCGGGGATCACTTTGCCGCTGATGCCGGTCGAGCACCATTATCTGGTGACCGAGGAGGTTCCGGAAATGGCAAATCTGGAAACTCCCCATGCATTGCTGTCCTATGCCGATGCGAACCTTTACATGCGGCCCGAAGGCAAGGGTTTGCTGATCGGGGCCTATGAGAGCAAATGCGTGCATTGGGCTGAAGACGGCACGCCGCTTGAGTTTGGCCACGAGCTGTTGCCCGATGATCTGAGCCGGATGGAGGATGAGTTTCTGCAGGCGGTTGAATTGATGCCTTGTCTGGCTGAGGCCGGCATCAAAAGCGTGATCAATGGCCCGATGATTTTTTCGCCCGACCTTGGGCCGCTCATTGGTCCCTACCCCGGCAAGCCGGGTTATATCTGCGCCAACGGGGTGATGACCGGGTTCAATCAGGGCGGTGGCATCGGCAAGGTTCTGGCCGAATGGATCATTGACGGCGAGCCGTCTTTGGACGTCAGCTTTTGGGATGTGGCCCGCTATGGTGACTACGCCGATAGCCACTATACCAAGGAGATGACCAAATACTGGTACGAAAACCGCTCTAGCCGGGTGTATCCGTACCAGACTTTCCCGGCAGCCCGCCCCATGAAAATGTCACCAATCCATGATCGTCTAAAAGAGGCCGGCGCGGTCTTTGGCGAGACCTGTGGATGGGAGGATGCCTATTGGTATCCCAAAAATGACGCAGAACGGGTAGAGGAATATTCCTATGAACGCCCCGCTTGGTTTGCAGCGGTAGCCCGTGAATCGCGGGCAGTGCGCGAAACTGCTGGCCTGTTTGAGCTGACCAGCTATGGCAAATACATGTTCAGCGGTGCCGGGGCGGTTGCGTTTCTGGACCGGATTTTGGCCAACAAAATACCCGAGTTGATCGGTAAAACCGCGCTCTGCCCCATGCTCAGTGAAATGGGAAAGGTGATTGGCGATTTCACCGTTACCCGCCTTGGCCCCGAACGTTGCCTGGTTCTGGGGTCAGGCTCGATGGAGAAAATTCACGAACGCTGGTTCCTGGCGCAGCTGCCCGATGCGGGGGTGAGCTATGACAACCTGACCAATAGTTATGCTGGTCTACATGTGGCCGGCCCGAACGCGCGGGCGATCCTGCAGACCTTGGCCCCCGGCACCAGTTTTGAAAGTGCAGATTTCCCCTTTTTGTCGGGCCGTGAGATGGCATTGGGGTCTTGCCCTGATGCCCTGGTGGTGCGGGTCTCTTATACCGGCGAATGTGGATATGAAATCTACATGCCTCTGGAACACCAAGCCGCGCTTTATGACAAGATCATAGAGGCTGGTGAACCACATGGGCTGACCCTTGCAGGGGGGCACGCGCTGATGGCGCTCCGCCTTGAAAAGGGGTTTGCCGGTTGGGGCATGGAGCTGACCTCGGACTATTATCCAAACGAGACGGCGCTGGCACGGTTCGTGCGCTATGGTAAAGGCGACTTTATCGGCCGCAAGGCGGCGTTGGCGGCCAAAGAGGCCGGTCCGCGCGAAAGTTTTGTCCAGTTTGCCGTCGATACAAAAGAGGCCGACCCATACGGCGGTGAGCCGGTATTCAAGGATGGGGAACTGGTTGGTTACACCAGTTCCGGTGGCTTTGGTTATTGTGCAGGTACCAGCCTGGCCCTTGGCTATCTTCAGCCAGAATCCATCGATCCAGACGCCGTCTATCAAGTGGATATTGTTGGCAAAAAGTGTAATGCGCGCTTGCTCAGCGCCCCACCTGTCGACCCCGAAGGTCTGCGCATGCGACGCTGAGCAGCAGTAAGGCGAAATCAGCGGGAAAGGCGCGCAATTGGCAAAAAACAAAGTGATCAGCAATCATGACCGCCGATGGCCGGTCCGTATGGATCGCCACGCAGGGCCAGTGCAACACGGTGCCATGGATCATTCTGAACCGCCTACCGACCTGGATGCGGTTCGCCGCTACCGGCTGGCCCGCGTGCAGGCAGAGATGAAGCGGCAGGATGTTCCGGCGCTTCTGCTGCTTGATCCGATCAACACGCGCTATGTCACCGACTGCACGAATATGCAGCTCTGGTGCATGCATTTCGAAACCCGCTGCGTTTTCGTCCCGGCCGAGGGGCCGCTGACCCTGCTTGACTATGCCGATATGCCGTTTCTGGCCGAGGGGCTTCCGACGGTGGACAATTACGGTGTAATGTCGGCGCATTACTTCTTTGCCGCCGGCAACCGGATGGATGAATGGGCTGCAGTCTTTGGCCACCAGATTGGCGGGTTGATGGGCAAATATTGCCCCGGTGAGAAAACGCTCGCCATTGATCGTCTGTCCCATCTGGGCGGCAGCGCCATTCAGACCCTTGGTTTCCAAATTGTTGATGGGCAACGGGTAGCGGAAGTCGCACGCTCGATCAAATCGGCACAAGAGCTGGCTTTGATGAAAGCTGCCATTGGCGTTGCGGATAAGGGCATGACTGCCATGCGGAGCGCTCTGGAACCGGGCATCACCGAAAACGGGCTTTGGGCAAAATTGCACGAGGTCAATATAGCAGAGGGTGGCGAGTGGATCGAAACTCGGCTGTTGGCTTCGGGGCCGCGCACCAACCCCTGGTTTCATGAAAGCTCCATGCGGGTGATAGAGGCGGGTGATATGGTGTCCTTTGATACCGACCTCATTGGACCTTATGGATATTGCGCTGACATCTCCCGGGCTTGGGTTTGTGGCGACGTTTGGTCACGTGAACAGGTTGCACTGTACCAACTGGCGCGCGAACAGGTCGAATTCAATATGGAGGTGATCCGGCCCGGCGTGTCCTTTCGCGAGATTGCCGAAAAATCATGGCCAATCCCGGACCGTTTCAAGAAAAACCGCTATGGCTGTCTGGCGCATGGCGTTGGGCTTTGCGATGAATACCCTTCGATCCCATATCGCGAAGACCTTGAGGAATACGGCTACGATGGCGTGGTGGAACCCGGCATGGTGTTGGCGGTGGAATCCTACATTGGTGAAGAGGGCGCAATGGAGGGGGTAAAGCTCGAACAGATGATCCACGTCACCGACACTGGATGGGAGCTCCTATCCCACTACCCCCTCGAAGAATTTGAAGTCTGATCGGGTGACCCGATCAGACAATCTTACTTGTGAATTTCCTGCTTCCGGCGCGCCATGTAGTCCTTAAGCTGCTCGTCTATTGCCGGATCTATCGGCGGCTGGACGTATTCGGATAGCAGCTGTTTCCAGATTGCATTGGCCCTTTGCGTCGTATCCAAGCCGCCGCGATCACTCCAGTTCTCATAGTTATCCCAGTCCGAAACTATCGGGGTATAAAAAGCGGTTTGATAGCGATCCAGCGTGTGCTGAGTTCCAAAAAAGTGGCCGCAGGGGCCTACTTCCCGAATGGCCTCCAGCCCAATGCTCTCATCCGTAACTTCTATTGGCTTTTGCGTCGCGGCCATCATCTGCAGCATCTCGGCATCGACGATAAGCTTCTCGAATGAAGCAACCAGCCCTCCCCCCAGCCAGCCGGCTCCCTGGTTGAGCAGGTTGACGTGACCGCTCATGGCGCCCCAAATTGACATCTGGCTTTCATAGGCCGCCTGCGCATCCATGGCATTCGACGCGGTGACATTGCTGGACCGGAACGGAATGTCATAACGGCGGGCGAGTTGCCCGGTGGCCTGCGCAGCCAACGTATATTCAGGAGTGCCAAAGGCAGGGGAGCCGGTTTTCATGTCGACGTTGGTGGTAAAGCCGCCATAAATCACCGGCGTGCCAGAGCGGACGCATTGTGCCAGTACGATACCCGCCAGTGCTTCGGCATTCTGCTGGGTCAGAGCACCCGCCAATGTGATCGGTGACATTGCACCGGCCAGGGTAAAGGGCGTGATGATCACTGGCTGGCCGTGTTTGGCCATCTCGACCAGACCTTCGCCCATTGGACCGTCGATTTGCAATGGTGAATTGGTGTTGATCACGGTGGTAAAGACAGGCCTGTCGATCAGATCTTCCCGCGAACATCCAAATGAAATTGCGGCCATTTCCAAGCCGTCCCGCGCCCGATCGGCGCCCAGCCCCCAGGGCTGCCAGTTTTTATCCGTCAGCGTGATCTGAGCATGGTGCAAATCCAGGTGGCGGCTTTCCTGCGGTAAGTCCAGCGCCTCAAACGGGCCACCCCCTTCCTGATGAATGATATTCAGACCCTGCACCAGGCGGATGTAATCGCACATCTCGGCATAGGTGCCCGCACGCCGCCCCTTGTCGAGGTCAGACACAAAAGCTGGCCCTCCGACCGAAGCAAAGATCGCATAGTCCTGCCCAAGTTTCAGGTTTTTTGCCGGGTTGCGCGCATGCAGCGTGAAAGAGGAAGGCGGTAACTTCAACTTTTCCTCAACCAAGCCGCGGTCCATCCAGACCATCTCTTCGCCGTGATCCACCTTGGCACCGGCATTTTCCAGATAGCGCCGTGCCTCTGGATCCAGCACCTTACAACCGATTTCTTCCAGAATTGTCAGGGATGCCTGGTGGATCGCCTCAATCTGATCCGCGCTCAGGACATCCGTGGGTGCAGTCCGATACCGAAGCTGTTCCCAGGGCTGTTGCGTGATCGCAGTGCCAGAGCGGCCCGCTCTGGAGTTTCCACTGTTTCGTCTGCGTGCTGAACTACGTGCCATGATGTCCTCCCTACTGGCAGCTCTACATTACTGTACAGCTGTACAATTACTCAGGAGAGAAGCACGAAGACGTCACCGACGCAACATGTTTCCATGCATCGGCGACACTCGTATTACCAATATGCGGATCATAAGTGCGGTTTCATCCCGGTGCACAGTTGCCGGCTTGGACCTAAGTGAATTCAGACCAGATAGTTTCGGATTCCAGGCTTGCTTCGATCAGCCAGTTGCAAAAGCGCGGACCATAGGGAAGGTCCCGCCCTCGCGGTGTGGTCACCAGAGCAAGGCAAAACCCAGTGGAAATTTTCCTGTGCAGCGGCGCCACAAGTTTGCCGGAAACCAGATCGTCATCCAGATAAGGCCTGCGTCCCATGGTGATCCCCATACGTTCTTTGGCTGCCTTCAGGCAGCTAGAGCACATATCCAGATCCAAGTAATGGGCCTGTTGCGTGTCATGAATGCCGTGTTTGGCGAACCAATAGTTCCATTCGTCTTCCTCGGACAAGCTCGTGATCAACGGGTGCTCAAGCAGACTCCGCGGTGATTTTACCGCCTTGTGTTCCGCAAGATAATCCGGGGCAGCGGCCGGAAGAATTTCATCGGCAAATAAGACAACCGCACCTTCTGGCAAATCATCTTCGGAAAGGTATACCAAAGCAAAATCAGCTTCTCTGTTCAGGGTGTCGCCGATCAGGTCTGATGTGCTGAGTTTGATATCAATATCACGATGTTTCTGATAAAAATCCCCAAGGCGCGGAATTAACCAGACATCGGCCAACGAGGGAAACAAATTCACCGTAATCTGGGATCGACCGGAAGATCGCATAATGCCCTCTGTGGCACTTTCGATCCCATCCAGCGCAACACAAAGCTGATCATAGTAGGCCTTGCCTTCCTCACGCAAAATCAGCCGATTGTTGCGACGGATGAACAAAGCCATTCCGATAAAGTCTTCAAGTGCCTTGATCTGATGGCTGACAGCCGAAGCCGATATACCCAATTCTTTGGCGGCCAACTGAAAATTGCAATGGGAAGCGGCCGCCTCAAAAGCCTTGATCGCCGCAAACGGGGGTAGCCGTCTTTTCATGAACTTAAACCGTAAGAATTGAATTTACTTAAACTGCACGGAAACCTGCACGGCCTCAACCTTTGATTTTATTTAGTCACTGGTGAAATTTTTTGCCCTGTCTGAAATCCCGGTGATTGCGGCAAAATCCAACCACAGAAGCATTTATCCAACTTGGCCTCCAACAGCATCGGTGACAATGAAATACTCGATCACTTCCTTGGTGAAGCAGGCGCTGCAAGGTCACAAGGGCTGGCCCGAGGCCTTTCGCCATCCAGCACCAAAGAAGCACTATGACGTGGTAATCATAGGTGGTGGTGGTCATGGTCTGGCCACCGCATATTACCTGGCCAAAAACCACGGCATAACCAATGTGGCAGTTGTCGAAAAAGGTTGGATAGGCAGCGGAAATGTTGGTCGCAACACCACTATCGTGCGCTCTAACTATTTGCTGAACAGCGAAATTCCTCTGCTGGAATGGTCTCTCAAACTGTGGGAGGGGCTAAGCGAAGATCTGAACTACAACGTCATGTTCTCCCAACGTGGCGTGTTGGACATTTTCCACACGGACGGTCAGCGCGACGAGGCGGTGCGCCGGGGCAATGCGATGATCGTAAATGGTGTCGATGCCGAGATGCTAGACCGGCAACAAGTGCTTGAGATGATGCCGATGGTTGATGAAAACAACGGCCGTTTTCCCGTCCTGGGTGGTTTGTTGCAACCTCGGGCCGGGAATGCACGTCATGACGCGGTGGTCTGGGGCTACGCGCGCGGCGCCGATCAGATGGGTGTCGATATTATTCAAAACTGCGAAGTCACCGGTATTAGTCGCGGTCCCAACGGCGAGGCCACGGGGGTCGAGACAAGCCGGGGTCGAATTGGTGCGGGCAAGGTTGCCGTTGCTGTGGCAGGTCACACCAGTCAAGTGATGGACATGGCCGGGATCAAGCTCCCGGTGGAAAGCCACAAACTGCAGGCCTTTGTATCCGAGGCCGTGAAACCCTGTATCAACACGGTAGCAACATTTGGCGTTGGGCACCTTTACGTCAGTCAGTCGGACAAGGGCGGATTGGTCTTTGGCGGTATGGTCGACGGCTACAACAGTTTTGCGCAGCGTGGCAATTTGCCAATCGTCGAAGACGTCGCCGAAGCCATGATGATGTTCTTGCCGACGCTGGGCCGGGTGCGCCTGTTGCGGCATTGGGCCGGTGTTGTCGATATGACCATGGACGGGTCACCCTTGATCTGCAAAACCCCGATCGAGGGTCTCTATCTCAGTGGTGGCTGGAACTATACCGGATTCAAAGCGATCCCTGGCGCGGCCTGGTGTTTTGCCCACACCGTGGCAAATGATGCGCCGCATGACTTCAATGCGCCGTTCCATCTGGACCGCTTTGCACAGGGCCGCCCAGTGGACGCCACCGGTGGTGGCCCCTTCCCCAACCATCACTAACGAGGGCTGACTATAATGCGAATTTCCTGTCCCCTTTGCGGTGAACGCCCTCTGGACGAATTTATCTATCGCGGTGACGCCACGGTCACGCGGCCTGATAAGGAGGCGCCGATGGAGCAGTGGGTGGAGTATGTCTATCTGCGTGACAATCCCAAAGGCATCCATCGCGAACATTGGCGCCACGCGCAGGGCTGCGGCAGCTGGCTAATCGTCGAACGCAACACCGTTACCCATGAGATCACCCAAGTGAGCGAAACCCGCCCAACCCAGGATGCCCAAACATGAGCCGCCAGAGAAATCGCTCAACAGGCGGCGACCGCATTAACAGGGCTCGGCCTGTTAGCTTCACTTTCGACGGCAAAACCTACACCGGTTATGAAGGCGACACTCTGGCCTCGGCCCTGTTGGCAAACGGTGTCACCCTTGTTGCACGCAGCTTTAAATACCATCGCCCGCGCGGGGTGTTCACCTGCGATCCGCATGAACCAAACGCCCTTGTCCAGCTGCACAGTGGGGCACGGCAAGAGCCGAATATCGCCGCCACCATGGTCGAACTCTATGACGGGCTAGAGGCCCATAGCCAGAACCGCTGGCCGTCACTGCGATTTGATCTGCTGTCTGTCAACCAACTGTTTGCGCCTTTCTTTGCAGCGGGTTTCTATTACAAAACGTTCAAATGGCCCGCCAAATTCTGGACCCGGGTGTATGAACCGATAATCCGTCGTGCGGCCGGTATGGGCCGCCTGTCGGGTGAGATCGACCCGGCAAGCTATGAGAAGACTTTTCATCATTGCGACATCATGGTTGTTGGTGGTGGCATTGCCGGGATTGAGGCCGCCCGGTCTGCCGCCCAGACTGGCGCGCGCGTGACGCTGATCGAGGAACACGCCCATCTTGGCGGCCATGACGACGACGGGCTCCAGCAAGCCATCACAGCACTGCAAGCCATGGAGAATGTCCAGATCCTTACCCGCACCATGGTGTTTGGCTGGTACGACAGCATGACCTTTGGCGCGGTTGAGCAGGTCTCGGATCATTTAAAGACGTCAGAAACCTACCAACCGCGTCAACGTCTGTGGAAAATTGTGGCCAAGCAGATTGTGCTGGCAACAGGGGCGCATGAACGATCGTTGATCTTTGGCAACAACGACAAACCCGGTGTCATGCTTGCCTCTGCGGTGGAGCGGTACATACGCGACTTTGGCGTGCGTGCTGGCAAACGTGCGGTCATTTTCACGACAAACAATAGCACAGATGGGCTACCCAGGTTGCTGCGGCAGGCTGGGATTGAACTTGCCGCTACAGTGGATGCGCGCAAGGGCGAAGAGATCGTGACCGTTCATGGGCGCACGCGCGTCAAGGCCGTGACACTGCGCGGGCCTGATGGCAGCACCCGCAAGTTACCCTGCGATCTTGTCTGTGTGTCTGGCGGCTGGAATCCGGCGGTGCAACTGCTGGCACAACGTGGCCAGAAACCGCGCTGGAGCGAGCAGTTGCAAGCCTTCCTGCCGCAGCATATGGCGGGCGATGATTTCCTGTGCACCGGCAGCCTTGCCGGGCTTGAACACAGAGATGACTGTCGCATGCATGCCGACCTGACAGGTCAGATTGCCGCGCAGCGTATTGCGGCCAACAGTCCGGATGTCTTGACGGTGTATACTTCAGTTCTAGAGGCTGCTGAAGAGCGCACCCAGAATTTTGCCTATTTCGAGTCGACCTCGGGGAGGTCAAAGAAATTCGTCGATCTGCAACATGATGTCACCGAGTCGGATATCGCGCTGGCCACGCGAGAGGGCTATCGCTCGGTCGAACATGTGAAGCGCTACACGACCATGGGTATGGCGACAGATCAGGGCAAGACCTCGAACGTTCACGGCATTGCCGCAATGTCAAAGGCGCTGGACAAGCCGATGGGGCAAGTTGGCACAACCGGGTTTCGGCCGCCGTACCGTCCCGTCAGCCTTGGTGTGCTAGCCGGGCGCTCGCGTGGCAAACACTGGCGACCGATCTTGCGCACGCCTTTACATGGCTGGGTCGAAAACAAAGACGGTGTGTTCATCGAATCCGGTCTGTGGCACCGCAGTCAGTACTTTCCGCAACCCGGCGAAACCATGCAGCAGGCGATCAACCGCGAAGTTCTGGCGGTGCGCAATGCTGTCGGATTTTGCGATGTATCGACACTTGGTAAGATCGATCTGCAAGGCCCCGATGCCGCTGAATTTCTGAACAAGGTCTATAGCAACGGCTTTGCCAAACTGCCGGTGGGCAAGTCCCGCTATGGGTTGATGCTGCGTGAAGACGGGATTGTCATGGACGACGGCACGGTTTCGCGATTGGCTGAAACCCATTTCTTTGTCACCACCACCTCGGCAGAATTAGAAAGCGTGCTGAGCCATCTGGAATACTGCCATCAGGTTCTGTGGCCCGAGTTGGACCTTGTTTTTGCCGATGTGGGCGAGGACTGGGCGGGCATTGCCCTGGCCGGCCCCCATGCACGGGATGTCCTGTCGCGGATTGTTGATGAGATGGACACCGGCAATGACGCTTTGCCCTTCCTGGCTGCGCGCACCTGTACCGTTTTGGGTGGCATTCCAGCCCGGTTGTTCCGGATCAGTTTCTCGGGCGAACTGGCCTATGAAATATATGTGCCCTCCCGGTTTGGCCGCACCCTGGCCGAAGCGCTGGAGCAGGAGGGGCAGGAGTTTGGCATCTCCCCCTATGGCGTCGAGGCGCTTGACGTACTGCGCATTGAAAAGGGTCATGTTAGCTCGGAGCTGAACAAATTCACCACCGCAAACGATCTGGGTCTTGGCACGATGATGTCGACTAAAAAAGACTATGTCGGTCGCGCGCTGAGCAATCGTCCCGGTCTGACCGACCCAAATCGGGAGGTGGTGGTAGGACTTAAACCACTGGATCCTTCAATGGGGTTTCGGCAAGGGGTCCATGTGATCCCCAAGGGTGCCGCTTTGGCACCACAAAATGATCTTGGCTATGTCACTTCGGCCGCATGGAGCCCAACATTAGAGCGATACATCGGCATCGCACTGGTAAGCAATGGGCGCGAACGGCTGGGTGAGATCGTTGAGATTGTAGATCCATTGCACAAAGAAAAGCCGGTTCCAGCCGAAATCGTGTCCCATCACTTTTATGACCCGGAGAATGAACGTGTGCGCAGCTAAGGCCCATCCCCTATACTGTCTCGACGGCATTAATTTCGCGACGGCGGCCTCTCCGGCCAACACGGCAGGCGTTTCTGTCAGGATCCTCACTGGTAGGGCCGTAATTCGGATTATGCCGTTTGGGGCATGTCGACAAGCCGTCGAACAGGCATTGTCTGGTTTCGGGTTTACTGCTCTGCCCGCGCCGGGATGCTTTGACGAAACTGTTGGTTCCTGTCTGGCCTGGGCGGGAAAGAACTGTTGGTTCCTGATTGCTGGACAAGACAAAGCTGAACGCGAACAAGAGCTGATGCTGGCACTGGATGGTATTGCCGCAGTAAGCAACGCCAATGACGGTTTTCTTTGCCTGGGCATTGACGGACAGGACGCCCGAACGTTGATAGCCAAGGGATGTGTACTGGATCTGGACGGTCTTGAGACGGGCCAATGCGCCGTCACTTTGATGGCGCACACGCGGGTGCACCTGCATCGAAAATCCCCGACAGCCTTTGATCTCTTGGTCCCAGCAAGCCACGCTGCAAGTTTCTGGGAATGGCTCGCCATGTCTGCCGCTGACATTGGCATGTCGGTGACTATTATGCCCCCTGGTAGACACCCAGCCTCAAGTTAAAATCCGATACTTTGTTTTAGCTTCGCCCCGAATAGCAATAGACCCGTTTGAATGACGCCTGCCCTGTAATTCAGGACTGCCGATTGCATCCCCAGTCAACTGTTGTAACAGTATCCATCCAGGCAAACACAGGCAGGGACCAATCCACTATGGCCAAGGAAAAAAAGCAGCGTCTCAATCCTGCGGACCGACGCCAGTTGCTGCTGCAAGCGGCCAGAGATTCCCTGTCAAAATACGGCGCTCAGGGGGCCGGCGTGCGGGAGATTTGCAAGGACTTGAATGTGTCGCCCGGTCTGCTCACTCATTACTTCAGCGGCAAGGACAGCTTGTTCATCGAAGCCTACCAAGAGATGGCGCAGCAATACATTGCCGAAATTCATGCAGTTATCAGCGACACAGATATCTCTGCCGAAGACCGGCTAAAAAAGCTATTTGCGCTGTATTTTTCGACTAAATGGTCCGAGGCTGGTACAATTGGTACCTACACAGGTTTCTGGAGCCTCTCACAGACCATTCCTTCGCTTAAAACCGCGTTTGAGACTACATTTAAACACCAGCAAGCTGCCTTTGAGCAGCTTGTTGGGGACCTCGTGGAAGAACGCGAGATTTCGATTGATCCCAAACCGTTTGCAACCTTCCTGTTGGTGTTTCTGGAAGGCGTCTGGTTCGAGAGATGCCTGAACCCCAATGTGGTCGACAAAGACAGCATTCAAGACATGTGCTGGGATTGGCTGGAGTGCTATATGATAGCCAAAGGATCAGCCCGCGTTTGACAGTTCAGTCGCAAGTTTGTGCACTGGGCTGCAATTTCCTTTCATTGGCCAGCACACAAGCTTGAGGTTTATTGTCACATTTGCACATAGGCGCTGATGGCGGCCAATTTAGAAACCGGCCTTAATTCGCTCGAACTCTTTCAGCATTTTGGCATCCAATGCCGGGTCAACGGCATCAAAGAACAGGCTACCTTCGAACACTGCCTTTGGATCGTCAAAACCGTATTGCTTAACCAGCGCCTGATCGGAAATCGGATAAGCTTCGGCGTTGGCGTGCGGGTAGCCCCAGTTCTCGATGATGTATTTGCCGCTTTCTGGTTCAGACAGAGCGTTCAGCAGGTCATAAACCTGGTCCACAGGTGTGGTCGAGGATTTCAAGTGCACATATCCGCAGACCCAAGTGGCCACACCTTTTTCAGGGTCACGCATCATCTTGGCCGGGACTTCGTTCCAGATCAGGTTCAGCTCGGATTGGTTCCAGGCCCAGCCCATATCGACCTCGCCCGAGGCCATGGCCTGATCCAACTGGCCAGCATCGGTCCAGTAGAAGCGCACATTCTTATGTACCTCTCGCAGAAAATCCGAGACCTGCTGGAACTGCGCATCATCCAGATTGGTATAGTCAGCCCCGTTACCCGTTGCCAGGCTTGCCAAGGCATAAGAGCTGGATGCACCGTCCGGAATGGACACTTTGCCCTGATAGGCTGGATCCGCCAATAATTGCAACGACACCGCCGCATCGGTGATTTTGTCAGTACGGTAGATCAGGCCAGTATTGCCCCATTCAAAAGGCATCATCCAGACTTGGTCGTCGATCATGACACCGTCCGCATTCTTGACCTCGGGCAGCATCGTACCCCAGTTTGTTAGCTTGCTGGTGTCCAGCGGCTGCAGCAGGCCAGCTGCATGCCATTTGCGCACGGCATCCGAGCAGGGATGTGCCAGATCGGCGTCAAAACCGGATTGCAGTTTGGTAAAGGCCTCGTCGACGCTGCCGAAAAACGTATAAGACGGTGCCTCTTCATGCTTGGTCACGTAAGCACCGAAAAAGCCCGGATCCTCGTACCCGGACCAGTCAAAAACCGTCAATGCGGAACCGTCTGCCATCGCCATCGACGCCGGCAGCACCGTAGCGATGGTGATGGCCTTAATGGGTGTGAATTTCATGTGTTCTTCTCCCGTTTTGATATTATTTTTCGTCCTGTCTCAGAGCAATTACCGAAGCGCTGTGCACGCCTATCCAGACGGTATCGCCTTGGCGGAAATCGACCGTGTGAAAATAGTTGGGCACCGAAGCAGCAATCGGCTTTTCGACGCCGTCAACTCGCACATGGTAGTGCACATTTTCACCATAAAATGCGACGTCACTAACGATGCCCTGAAAGGTCGCGTCATAGCCGTCTGGTTTTTCTACTGCTATCTCCAGTTGTTCTGGACGGATGCCGACCAAGATGTTCGCACCACTGGTGGTCGCGTTTGGGTTTTTTTCAATTTTCATGCCGTCAAAGCATGGGGTTGAGATCACTAAAGAGCCGTCTTTTTCATCGGTGACTTGCGCCGGCAGGAAATTCATTTCGCCAATGAAAGAGGCTACATCCTGGTTGCTCGGTTTGGCATAAAGAGTTGCTGGCTCGTCTACCTGCACCAGCTTGCCCTCAAACATCACGCCAATACGGTCCGACATGGTCATGGCTTCGTATTGGTCATGGGTAACCATAACAAAGGTGATGCCAAGACTGCGTTGCAGACGGCGCATTTCGAATTGCATCTGCTCGCGCAATTTCTTGTCAAGCGCTGACAGCGGCTCGTCCAGTAGCAACACCTTGGGGCGCATGATCAACGCGCGGGCTAGGGCAACGCGCTGGCGCTGCCCACCCGAAAGCTCGGTCGCACCGCGGCTTTGTAGCCCGTCTAACTCGACCATTTCCAGTGCGTCGGCCACCCGTTGATCGATCTCGGACTTCGAGATGCCCCGGTTGCGCAGCCCATAGGCGACATTGTTGCCGACATTCAGATGCGGAAAGATCGCGTAGCTTTGAAACACCATATTGGTTGGACGTTGGTTGGACGCGATACCCTGCATGTCCTGCCCGTCGATAGAGATCTGGCCCTTGGTCGGTTCCTGAAACCCGGCGATCATCCGTAACGCTGTGGTCTTGCCGCACCCAGACGGGCCCAGAAGAGAAAAGAACTCACCCTCCCGCAGGTTCAGCGTCAGGTCGTTCACGGCCATGAACTTTCCAAACCGCTTTTGTACGCCGGTCATTTCGATAATATTGGTTTCAGTCATCAGAGCCTCATACAAGCGATTTGGTTGAACGGCGGCGGAAGAATTCTGCGACTACCAGCAGCAGCACCGAAGCCAGCAGCAAAAGCGAGCCGAGTGCCAGGGTGTTGGGTAGCTTGGCCGGGAAGCGGATCTGGCTCCAGATATAGACCGGCAGGGTCGGCTCGTTTCCAGACAGAAAGAAGGCCAGTACGAATTCATCAAAACTGACGGTAAAGGAAACCAGCAGGCTGGCGACGATTCCCGGTGCAACCATCGGCAGGGTCACGCGGCGGAATGTCTCGAAGACCCCTGACCCCAGATCATAGGCAGCTTCTTCCAGTGAGACATCAAAATCGTCAAAGGCCGATTTCATGATCGAGACAGAAAATGGCAGCGCCAGAAACGTGTGCCCAAGGATCACCGCAGTCAGTGACGGCTTCAGCCCCAGCGAGATGAACAACACGAGCATCGACGAGGCGACAATGATGCCCGGCACCACCAGCGGCAGCATCACCAGAGCTTCGGAAACTTTCTTGCCGCGAAAACGGTAACGGACATAGGAACGGGCTGCAAACAGCCCCATCGAAGTGGCCAGCAACGCAGCCAATCCACCCACCACCAGGCTGTTCATCAGTGCCTGGACTAGGGTGTCCTGTGCGCCCAGCTGCCCATACCATTTCAGCGTCCAGCCCTTGATCGGAAAGGCAACGATGGTGCCATCGTTAAAGGAAAACAGCGGCAACAGCAGCACCGGCAAATACAGGAAGGCCAGATATACAAGCGTATAAGTGCGCAAGCCCAAAAAACGTTTCATCGGATACGTCTCCCCAGTCCGGTGGCGGAAATAACGAAAACTAAGGCAACAAAACCAACGGACAACATTGCCAACAGCGACATCGTTGCGCCCAGAGGCCAGTTATTAGCAGCGCCAAATTGCACCTGGATCAGATTGGCGATCATCTTACCATCAGATCCGCCCACCAAAGACGGGGTTACGTAGTCGCCCACAGTTGGAATGAAAATGATCAGGCTGGCCGCGATAATCCCCGGAACCGTTAGTGGCAGCGTCACCCGCAGAAAACTCTCGAATGCGCTATTGCCTAGGTCTGTGGCAGCTTCCAACAGGCTTGGATCGATCTTTTGTAGCGAGACAAAAATCGGCAGGATGGCAAACGGCGCCCAGGCATGGGCCAACGTCAGAACAACGGCAAATTCATTGTACAAAAGAAACGTGAGCGGCGTGTCGATCAGCCCAAGGGCCATAAGTGCCGAATTCAGCACCCCATTGAACCCCAGGATCAGCTTCCAGGCAAAGACCCGAAGAAGGTAGCTTGACCAGAACGGAATGGTGATCAGTAACAACCACAGTGTTTTTCGGCGCGCCTTTAGGGCGATAAAGTAAGCAATTGGATAGGCCAGCGCCACCGTTGCGATTGTCACCACCGCAGCGATCAAGATTGATCGGATCATCAGGTGGCGCACCAGAGGATCAAAAAAAGCCTCCCGATAATTTGCCAGCGTCGGGGTCTTTTCAATGCTTACATATGTTTGTGTCCACATCGAATAGACCACAAGAATGACAAGCGGCGCGGCAACCAGAAATCCGACATAAAGCGTTGCCGGAGCACTCAGCATAATGCCCTTCGAGGCCTCGCTATGCAGGTTCAATGGTAGCTCCTTTTCATCATTTCAGGCGATTTCACTCCGGACTAAAGGCGGGGTGATCCTTCCTAATGTTTCCCGTCGCGATCGTAGGATACGCAAATCCAGAAGGCCCAGTTTGATGCGTTTCCTGTGTTTGGCCTCGGCAGCAATGGGGCGACACCCTACGATCACCGGTCGTCATTCTGCTCGAACGCGTCGCGATAAACTTTGCTGCCCTCAAATACACTAAATGTGTTTGAAAATGATCAGACAGCAACGGCGCAATCTCAAACAAAAAAAATTTGACTGTCCTCAAGTTAAATTACGAGCGGTGCCCAAAACGGGAGATAGCCCGATCCGCCTTTCTCGACATAGCGTCCTGATCTTTTCCAGAAAATAGCTTGAACATCCCTCCAAAGTGGGCCGCGCCTATGATTAGGAAACCGGAGAACCATAGACGGCCATCAAGAGACCCAAGCCCGAAGAGATTGACGTGATCATCGGGGCTGATACGTGCAAAGGACCCAAGCGGATCGCCCAAAATATCTGGCCGGCCCGATTGGCAATGACCTCGTTGAAATTGATATTCGTGGAGGTGCCACCCGAGCCCTCGGCCAACGTTACGATAAAATTGTGGTGGTGCTGGCCAGCAATGATTTCATCACAAGCGCTGGAAATGGCTGTGGCAAAATTCTCTGCCCCGCGAACTGTGTTGGTTCCAAATCAAGCCCCGTCCGGGATACCGACTGCACCCAGACTGTCGATCTCACTGCACATTGAATTTCCTTCAGTCACCCATTAACCCGCTCATCAATCAGAGGATTTGGCCGAGAAACTCAATTGTTCTTGGGTCTTTGGCTTCGTCGAAAAATGAAGCAGGTGTACCATGTTCAACAATCACCCCGCGATCTGTAAAATAGATATGATCCGCCACTTCCCGGGCAAACGCCATCTCGTGGGTCACCAGAATGCAAGTCATGCCATCCTGCGCCAACTCCTTGATCGTCAGCAAAACCTCATTAACCGTTTCCGGATCAAGCGCCGCCGTCACTTCGTCAAACAGCATGACATCAGGGCTCATGGCCAGGGATCGCGCGATGGCCACACGTTGCTGCTGGCCACCCGACAATTCACCTGGGTAACTGTCTTCCTTACCTTCCAGGCGCACCTTTTTGATCAGGCTGCGGGCCAGCTTTTCGACGTCAGTCTTATCTTCCTTCAAAACAAGAAGTGGGGCCATCATGATGTTTTCGAGGGCCGTTTTATGCGGGAACAAATTGTATTGTTGAAACACCATTCCCACTTTCTTGCGCAGTTCCAGCTTATCCAAGTCAGGGTCATTCACTTCTTGTCCTTCGACACGAATAGATCCCCCCTGAATGTCGTTAAGCGCGTTCACGCATCGGATAAGTGTTGATTTACCCGATCCCGAAGGGCCGATGATGCAAATCACCTCACCTTTCATCACATCCAGGGAAACACCTTTGAGAACCTCAAGGGCCCCAAAAGATTTACGCACGTCCTTGATGGACACCATTGGTTCTTGATCGGTCCAGGCCATATTGGTCATCCTTCAAGTTATAACAGAGAATTTCTTTTCCAGCCGCACTGTCCACCGGGCAATCGGGTAGCAGTAGGCAAAGAAAAGAAGCAAAACGAATGAATAGAACGGGATCAACAGATCACTGCGCCCACCTTCCGCCGCCAGGGCCTGCCCGGTCAGCGTCATGACCTCGGACACTCCGACGATCGAGGCCAGAACGGTGGCCATTGTCAAAATAGAATAGAGGTTCATCCACGGCGGTAGCATGCGTTTCACACATTGCGGCAAGATGATCCGCCACAACACTTGGGTGCGCGAAAACGCCAGGCTCTCGGCGGCTTCCCATTGCCCGCTGGGCAGGGATTGTATCGCACCGCGCACAATTTCCGAAACGTTGGCCATGACAGGCAAAGACAGCCCCAATATCGCTTTCAGCCAATCAGGCAGGGGAATGGTCAGGCCAAAGACTTTCACCTCGAACGGCAGCAGGAACATGGCAAAGAACAATAAAACCAGCCAAGGTGCATTGCGGAAAAACTGGGTTACGATCCAAGCGATTTTCTGAACAAACGGGTTCAACGAGATCTGCCCGAGCCCAAGCGCAGCACCGACCAGCGTTCCGACGGCCATGGCACTGATGGAAATGACAATGTTGAAGATAAAGCCTTTCAGCAGCAATGGCATCCACCGCAGCAGCGTCTCAAACATGCCTGCCTGCCCGGGGTCCGTGGCCGCAAATGCCGCAGGAACACCCGCCGCAACGCAAATTGCCGCCAGCACATAACCATGCCAGGATTGCAGTTGAAACCGATCATTGGGCCGTGGTCTGGGGGCCATCATGACCGGCATGATTTTGTGATTTGAATTGTTCATTTCCAAGCCGCTCCTCATGCCCCAAACCCAGGTATTTTCAGCCGTTTTTCCCAACGGTGCATGACCCAAACAAGGACACCGACCAAGACAAAATACGTTAGCAGTAGAAAGACCATCATCTCTGTCACATTGACATTGTCCGACCAGATTTGATTGGCTTCATACAACATCTCGGGCACCGCAATCGCGTAGGCCAAGGTGGTTGTTTTCACCAGATTGACCAGATTGTTGTTCAAGGCAGGCAGGGCCACACGAATGGCCAGAGGCAAAGTGATGTGCAAATAGATCGTAAGGCGTGAGAACCCCAGGGCTTCGGCTGCTTCGATGGTTGAATCTGGCACTGCCTCGATCCCGGATCGAAAAATTTCCACGTTAAAGGCCCCGGCAAAGAACGACAGGGAGATCGCCGCCCAGGCAAATCCACCCAGAATAGGCTGTTGCCCGCCATACCCATTGGACATTGTCGGCAGCAGTGAAGAGATGGCGAAGTAGAAGAAATACAATTGAACCAACGGCGGAGTATTTCGGAACAACTGAATATAGCCGTTCATAATCCGGCGGGTCCATTTAAAGGGCGAGTTTTGCAGCCAGGCGCCAATAATGCCGATGATGATCGAGAAGAACAAACAAACTACAGACAACTTAATCGTCATGAAAAAGCCGTCAATCATACGGTTCCGGTCATAACTGTCATAGAGAAACGGAAGGTTTATTCCAGTCTCGTCATATAACACTCTGAACCATTCAAAAAATGCATCCATCAGCTCTCCCCCCTAACCCGGTCTTTGCGACCTATTTCTGTTCGTGGCGGTGAAACCAGAATGCTTCACCGCCACGCTTTGAAATTTTATTTGTACTGATCGTGCATTGTCAGAGCAAAAGGCGTGTTGGTAACACCCCATTTTGTTTCCAGCTCCAGAATGCGACCGGACTTGTGCCAGCCTTCGATCATGTCACCCATCATGTCGTGAAACCGCGTCTCGCCCAGTGCCACGGCAAGACCCCAAGGGGCATCGTCAATTGTCGGCAGCGGCATTTCATAATCGGCCCATTCCTCCCGCTCCAATGTGGCAACATGCGAGGAATCGTCATAGACAAAGGCCACACAATTGCCGGCTTTCAAGGCTGCATAGACTTCGGCTGTTCCCTTGAAGGCTACAATTTTGGCACCAAAATCCCGACCGGTTTTTTTGTTGTAAAACGCGCCCTGAATGCCACAAACCGGCTTATCCCGCAGGTCTTCCCATTGTGTAAACCCAAAGCTTTTGGGGGCCATGATGTTGGTGCCCGATGAATAGTAGTTCGGATCGACGATCGAGATCACTTTGCGCCGATCAGGCTTGTCGGTCATCGTGGCGATTAACAGATCAACCTTGCCCTGTTGCAGGAACTGCATGCGGTTGGAACTGACCACCGGCACAAATTCTATCTCCACACCCAGTTCGTCGGCCACATCTTGCGCCAGCTCAGGCTCGATGCCGATGATGGCACCGGACGTGTCCCGAAATCCGTAGGGCTTGTAATCCGCCTTGACCGCCACGCGCAAAATACCACGCTCCTTGATGTCATCAATGACGTCTGCCTGTGCGGGCATGGCGGCAAAAGCAAAAGCGCCAAGCGCCGCGGCCATAGCTGTTCTTTTTGTAATTGTCTTGAACATGGTCTTCTCCTTGTTGGGCCACGCTGCCGGTTTTTCCCGGTTCGGTGGCGAATAATAAACTTAGTTCGGGACTGCTCGCTTTAGGTGCGGCTATTTTTTATGTTTCTGATTGAGTGGACGGCAGTTTCTCAACTTGCGCGCATAGTTCCGACGCAAACAATAGGAAATCGGTTTCGAAGATATTCTGCTTACTTAGCGCGCAATTGGCAAAGGCTAGGCAGCCTTGAAACTTCTTCAGGAAATCAATGTCACTCAACGGTTTTTCGGGCATTCCGTAGGCCTCACCACAAAACCCTGTTTGTTCGGTTTGATCCTTAAGGATAATCCGCACCCGCGCGCTTTCAGGGAACCGTTGGCGGGCTTCAGGGGTGGACAAGTCTGCTGCCTCATGAATTTGGACCTTGGCCATGACAGCCTGAATGGATGCGGACTGAATGACATCGACGTTCAGATCCTGCAGCCGAACCGCCCCATTGATAACCGCACAGGCCGCGACAAATGGCAGGCTGAACTGGGCCTGTGCTGGGGTCTTGGGGTGATCATGAACCAGACTAATGCGCACAAGTTTCGGCACCTCCACCCGGATCATGTCAATGTCGTCCGGGGACAGGCCTGCATGGAAGGTTTGGCGCGCGATTTCTTCTGTGGCGGCGTGGGCTGCGGAACAGACCGGGTAAAGTTTAATCAACAGGCCGGGATCAGCCAGGCGCCAGCGTCGGCCCAGAGTCTCGATTTGTTGTAGATCCTCCACATCGTTGTTCAAAAGATGCAAGAATCCAGTCTGCCCTTCGATCCCGTCATCTGGCCCTGACAGTCCACTTGCGACAAACCGGGCAATCATGATGGCCCGTTGCGCGGCCTCTCCAACCAGATAAGGTTTAGCATGGGTGCCGAACACTGATTTGGCCCCACCGGACGCAGCCGCGGCCAGACCGATGGCCTGGCAGATTTGGTTACTATCGCATCCCAGCAGCCGAGCCGCCGCCGCCGCCGCCCCAACAAGGCCACATGTCGCCGTTGACCACCAACCGCGAAAATAATGCTGATGGGTGCAGATGTCCGCCAGCACATAGGTGATTTCAGATCCAATGACAAAGGCAGTGCGGGCCTCTTCCTCTGAGGCGCCTTTTTCTTGTGCCAATGCCAGCACCACAGGAAAAATCACCGCAGATCCATGCATAATGCCAGTATAGCTGGTATCGTCGAAATCCCAAAAATGGGCCGCACCGCCATTTATAAGGGCCGCAGTTTCTGCCGTTGCCCTGCCGCCGGTGGCAAGGTCGCAAGCCCCGTTTGAGGCGGGCCAAATGCCCGCAAGCTTTTTGATGTCCTGATGGGCACCTCCGGCAAGCATGGCACCCAGTGTATCTAGCATGGCACGGTGTGCGATCTGGTGCACATGGGCTGGTATATCGGTAGCAAGCAATTCACTTGCCCAACCCGCAAATGATTTTGTGACACCCAATCCGGTCATGTGGCCCCCTTGACGTCATAGCCAAACGGTGCGGCATTCAGGCAGATGAAATCCCAAAGGCTGCGGGCCCAAGTGACCGGAGTAAGGATTTCAAACCGCGTAGCTGAGGTTCTGTGGATCAATACGCCCACATGATGAATGCCGGTCTGGACAAAATCTCCAGTGGGCATTGCAGCCTCCCGAAAATCAACCGGGGCCAGACGCGCCATGACCTCTTCGGCAGACGACCCTTCTATGACGATTGAACTGCGCGCATGGCCCACATCCAGCATCGCCAGGGATCCACTGCTTTGCAAGGTGCCCGGCAGGCGAACAGGTGACAAGGATGCAAGCAGTATCCGGTCGGGGGATATCCGGAAAAGCTGTATGTCCCGGCTGACACGGCATTTGCGAAAATCGCCCGCATCCCCAAAGCCAAGGCTTTTCAAGCCCGGCATCACCCGTTCTTCAAAATCACCCCACCCCGCGACCTGAACAAGAGATGTCAGCCGTGTTTCGGATAGGCACACGCCCGGCCCGGCGGCACATTCAGCACCAAATCGTCCAAACTTTTGGGCGTTGCCAAGCGGTGAGAGAACATCAAGCATTTTGCCGTTCCCCTTTAGGATCAAAGAAATGCGGAGACACAATCTGTGCCACCAACGATTGATTGCTCACATGGTTGACCACCTGCACCTCCTCGCCGATACGCGATTTGCCATTTTTGACCAGTGCCAGCGCGATACTTTTACCCAAGGCCGGAGAATAGGTTGTGGAAGAAACCCAACCGTCGCCATGACCCTTAGCGGGCTGTCCATTCGGATATATCAGCGATCCCGCCTGCGCGCCTGCGTCGCCGACAATCTTCAGCCCCACCAGCGTTGTACGAGCCGGGTCAATTAGCACGGGCCGGTTTTTCAGGACTGATCCGACAAAGGGCTTCTTGGACGAGGCAAATCCTTCCAGTCCCAGATCCTTCAGCGTTGTACGACCCTCGATTTCCGGCCCCGCAACATGGCCTTTTTCGATGCGCAGCGCCCCCATGGCCTCGGTGCCGTAGGGCTGCAAATCAAACGGCTTGCCCGCATCCTGTAGCGCATCCCAGACGCGCAGAGCATGCCCAGAAGGGACGTAAACCTCATAGGCCAGCTCACCAGAATAGCTCATCCGGTGAATACGCACATCAACGCCTGCAATGACGTCGCAAACAAAGTGATTGTTTGGCATCGCCGCACGGCTGATGTCCGCCTGTTTCAGAACGGATTGCAGCACATTGCGGGCCTGGGGGCCAGCAATGGCAAAGGCCGCCCATTGATCGGTCACACTGGTGACATGGACTTTCAGATCTTTCCACGCGGTTTGCAGCAAATGCTCTGACATCGCCAGAACCTTGGCAGCATTGGCGGTGGTGGTCGACATAAAGTAATCAAGCTCGCCCAGGCGTGCCGTGGCCCCGTCGTCCATCACAAACCCATCCTCGCGCAGCATAACACCATAGCGCAGCCGTCCAACTTGCAGCGTTTTCCAGCCATTCACATAGATGCGGTTCAGAAACTCGGCCGCGTCCGGACCCTGCACAGCGATCTTGCCCAGCGTGGACACATCGATCATTCCCACATGGGCCCGCACATGGGTTGCCTCGCGAATATAGGCATCGCGCAGCGTTTCATCGCCTTGCGGGTAATACCACGGGCGCATCCAGGCCCCGGCCTCCGACATCACAGCGCCATTTGCCACATGCCAATCTTGAAGTGGTGAATATCGTGTAGCGGTAAAATGGTGCCCGTGTTCATGGCCCACAAGGGCGCCAATCGCCACCGGCGTATAGGGTGGGCGGAACGTTGTCGTGCCGGTATTGGGGATGGTTCTGCCGCTCAGTTCCGCAACCCGTGCCAGCGCGATAATGTTGGAAGTCTTGCCCTGATCCGGTGCCATTCCAGCCGTTGTATAGCGTTTTAGATGTTCGACCGAGACATAGCCCTCGCTATAGGCCTGATCGATATCCGTCAGCTTGACATCATGTTGAATGTCTACAAATGCCTTACCCTTGGTGTTCCCCTTGGCGTCGGTCACCGCCCAGATGGCCTGCAGGCCATCAGCCCAGCCTGTATCCAGCGCAATTTCTGGTACTTTTGGAACCGGGTTGTCACCCAATTTCATGGACAGGGCTTTTAGCGCCATATCTGCCGCCCTGCCCCCTGAAGTCACCCTCTCGCTCAAGGTCTGGAGTGCAACCATTCGCCCGGCGCAGTGTACTGTATTCTGGCTGGTATCGTCTGGCACAAACGACGCAGAGGCCTCGTCAAACCGGGGTTTTCCAAAACGCTGGCTCCACAGATGCACCACCGGAGACCAGCCGCCCGACAGGCCTATCACATCACAACCCACCCTTTGAGCCGTCCCTGTGGCCTTGCCCGATGTATCAACCGGAACGATCATCGCCGCCACCACTTTGCGGCGGCCCTTTGCGGCAATCACTGACCGGCCCAACAGAACTGTTACGCCAGAATTTGACAGCGTTTCAGCAAGGTTTTCAGAAATTGAATTGCGGCTATCCACCAGCGTCACATTGGCCCCAACTGCAGCCAGTTGCACCGCAACCTGATAAGCGCTGTTATTGTTTGTACACAGCACAATGCGCTGCCCCGGCAATACACCAAATCGGTTCGCATATGCCTGGATCGAGGCCGCTAGCATCACCCCTGGCAAATCATTGTTGCCAAACACCAGTGGACGCTCAATCGCCCCAGTGGCCAGCACTGTCTGCTTTGCCCGTGTCAGCCAGTACCGCTGGCGCGGTTGGTTGTCTTGAGGCACCACCAAATGGTCACTGACCCGTTCAACCAAACCATAGACGTCCTCGTCATAAGCCCCAAATGCGGTTGTACGGGTCAGGATCCGGACGTTGGGCAGAGCCTTCAGCTTAGATTTGACTGCGGCCAACCAATCATCACTCGCGCCACCCGCGGGTTGGGACAACAGCGAGCCACCAAGTTCGAAATCCTGTTCAACCAGGATTACATCGGCCCCCGCCGCGCCAGCCGTCAACGCCGCACTCAGCCCTGCAGATCCGGCCCCGATCACCAGCAAATCACAAAACGCATTTATCTTTTCATAGCTGTCAGGATCGACGCGCTTGACACCGCGCCCCATTCCAGCGGCCTTGCGGATCAGCCCCTCACAGAACATCCAGTACTTGGTGCCATTGAACGGGCCAATAAAGGTTTTATAGTAAAACCCGGCGCTCAGAAATGGTGAAAGATATCCAGTAACCGCGCCCGCATCCAGGCGCACATCGGGCCAGGCATTCTGAGACGTCGCGATAAGACCGCCAAAGGCCTCGGTTGTGGTGGCCCGGGCGTTTGGCTCGTGTCGCCCACCGGTTCTAAGGTGCACATAGGCGTTGGGTTCTTCCGCTCCTGCGGAATAAACGCCGCGTGCCCGGTGGTATTTGAACCCACGCGCCACGATTTGCTCACCCGAAGCTACCAATGCGGAAGCCAGCGTATCGCCGGGATGTGCCTTCAGTCGGCGCCCGTCAAACCGGGCATCAAGCGATTGGCTGCGGTCAATACGACCGCCTGTGGAAAGTCGACGTCCAGTCATCACGCAGCATCCCTGGCAAGAAAACAGGTGCCAATTTCATGGGTCAAAGTATTGCGGTCCAACACCAGCCACTGGCGACAGCCCTGCACATGGTGCCAGAATTCCCGATGTGGTCCGCGCGGGTTATCGCGCATAAAAACATAATCCAACCATGGTCCCGGTGCGTCCTCTTCCATCGCGGGGCGCCGCACCGTGGCATCTCCACCATAGGTGAACTCGCTTTCGTCTCGAGTTCCGCATATTGGGCAGTTAATCCTGATCATCTATGCCAAATCCTTAGTGAGCATTGGGGTGCGGTCCGACACCTTTTTCATCAATTTGATATCCACGCTCGAACCTGTTCAGCGTGAATTCTGCATTGTCCTCATGCGGCTGGTCTTTGGCGATGGTCCATGCAAAGCACCAGCCCGACGCCGGCGTGGCCTTAAAGCCGCCGTAACACCAGCCACCGTTCAGATAGAGCCCGTCCACCGGCGTCTTCGCGATAATCGGAGAGCCATCCATCGACATGTCCATGACTCCGGCCCAGTGCCGTAGTAATTTGAGCCGGGAAATTGAGGGCATTAACGCTTTGGCGCTGGCCAGAGTGTGTTCGACCATGGGCAAGCCGCCCCGCTGCGCATAAGAATTGTATCCATCCAGATCACCACCCAGCACCAGGCCGCCTTTGTCAGATTGGCTGACATAGAAATGCGCCGCACCAAACGAGATCACTGTATCCACCAGCGGTTTCAACGGTTCGGTCACATAGGCTTGCAATACATGGGTCTCGATCGGCAGCCGCAGACCTGCCATACCTGCCAGATGCCCGGTGTGACCGGCCACAGCCATCCCGACTTTGCCCGCCCGAATTGCACCCCGCGTGGTTTCGACACCGGCGATCTTTCCCTTATCCCAAATGTATCCCGTCACTTCACATTGCTGGATAATGTCTACACCCTGCTGGTCCGCAGCCCGCGCATAACCCCAAGCAACCGCATCATGGCGCGCGGTTCCAGCGCGGGACTGAAAAATTGCTCCGTGGATCGGGAACCGTGCCTGCGGCGTATAATCCAGATAGGGCAGCCGCCGCTTCACCTCAGAGCGGTCAAACAGTTCCGCTTCAATCCCGTTGCCGCTCAGTACATTTCCACGTCGGCGCGCCGCATCCATCTGGCTAGGCGAATGGCACAGATTGTACTGCCCGCGCTGGGAAATCATCACATTATAATTCAGATCCTGACTGAGGTTTTCCCACAGCTTCATGGAGCGTTCATAAAACATCGTATTGCCGGGCATCATGTAGTTCGAGCGGACTATTGTAGTATTGCGCCCGGTGTTACCGCCGCCCAGCCATCCTTTTTCGATCACCGCTACGTTTCGAATGCCGTGTTCTCGCGCAAGATAATACGCTGTGGCCAGACCATGTCCGCCTGCCCCGATAATCACCACATCGTAATGCGGTTTTGGCTCTGGATCTCGCCAGACCCGTGACCAATGCCGATTGCCCGATATGGCGTTCTTAAAGACCGAAAAGGCCGAGTAGTGCGACATGGACCGAATTGCCCCCCAAGCAATGATTCGTTGGCTCAAATTGTAGCACTTGGTACATCTTGTCAAAGTATATTTCTTCTGCTACCTTTTTTCGTAATTTCAAGCCACCGGAATTTATGCGAAACATGCCAAACGCTACAAATTGGAGCCCGGCTGAGATGTCACAAATTGATCAACAGCTTGCAAAAGCTCTTCCAAACCTGCCAAAAAAACTTGGCAAGGCGGCGCGATACGCGCTCGACCATCCTGACCGGATTGCATTTGATTCCATGCGTACTGTTGCGACGGCCTGCGATGTCGCCTCGCCCACAATGCTCAGGCTTGCCCGTGCGCTGGACTATGAAAGTTACGAGGCATTTCGCAGTGAATTCCAGCAACGCTTTGTGAACCAGGGGTTTGGAAATCGCGCCGATGCATTGCAAAGCGGCGTCGGTTCAAGTCAGGACGATCATTTTTCCAATGACATCGCCCAGGCTGCAACCCGCAATATTGCCCAGACGATGAAACTTCTGGACATTGCTGCGGTCGAGGAATTCGCCAGATGCGTCCAAAATTCAAACCGCACGTTCATACTAGGATCCGGGTCCATGCACTGGATGGCGGCATTGATGGAATCTACTGGCCAAATGGCCATTCCGGGGTTGCGTACCGATCACTCGGGCAGCGCCACGATGGTTGAAACCATCGCTTCGATTGCCGAACAGGATACCGCTCTTGTGATGGCCTTCGCCCCTTATGCCCGAGAGACGGTCGTAGCTGCGGCCTATGCAAGCAAGAGAAAAGCCAAAGTATTTGCCCTGACCGACAAAGCCAGTTCACCCCTGGTCGAGCATGCCGACCATGTCTTCTTTGCCCCGACGACAAGCCCGCACTATTACCCATCGGTGGTTTCAACAATAGTAATGATAGAAATACTTCTGTCTGCAACGGTCGCGACTTCAAACGCTATTGAGCGGATTAAGTTGACCGAAAACATCCGCAACCAAAGCGGGGCTTATTTGTGATGGACCTGCCCGGTTTTGCTATGGCCTTTTCCAAGCGATTTTCGCAATGAAGCAGACGGCACCAAGATACAGCGACGAGGTCTGACGTAATCGCAAATTGCGTCGGATTTAGGGGGTATGTTTTCGGCCCATACTATCGGGTCATGATTAAGTGGGTCCATCAACGCCGTGCGAGGTTGCGATGCGGAACACTCCCGCGAATGATCAGCAAGCGCTCCTGCCCTTAGCGATCAAGGCCCGATAGCAGAAAACTCTCGTGGGACTTCAACGCCGGGCGGGCTGTCGGCCCGTAGTTGTCCCTGTCCGGCATCAGGTCCAGAATTTCGGCCCTGGTCTCAACATCAAAAGCATCCAGGGTTTCTGCACCGGGATGATAGCTTTCGCTTTCAAGCCCGTTGCCATAGACGATTTCATGCTGATCAAAAAGCAGATGCACATAGGTCACCTGTTGCCCATCCGCCTGCACCCGGATCGAACTATCATTGATCAGATGCTTAGCCTTCACCAGAACCTCGGACTGGCCAAACAGAAGTTCAGCCCGCTCTGATGTGATCAGCACCCGATGATTGGGAGAGACCGCAATGCACTCGTGATCGCCAAGCGCCCCGGCAGCAAAAACCACCGGCGCATCGCGCCCTTCGGCGCGCCGAAAACTGCGGCCAATCCAACGCAGCGGCTGCGGACCATGGTCACGGGTGTTGATCAATGTACCCACTTCCAGCAGTTCAACGGCCACCGGACCACCTTTGGTGTCTATCAGCGTTCCCGCGACGAAACAGGGCGGCGAGCCCACTTCGGTTGTGACATCAACAAAGCCAACATCAGCATTGCCCTGATCGTCGGCAACCACATAGGTAAAGGTGTTGGTTTCATCTACGGCACTGTCATTGGAAATAGAGAATGTTCCATCGGCGTTCAGCGTCACCATTTCGCCAGTGTCTAGTGTCACCGTATCACCGGCGGTCACCAATTGGCCATCGATGTGGGTCACCGTCAGTCCGGCACCTTCGACGTGAACATCGTTGCCCAAAACATCCAGCGTCTCGGACCCATCCCCGGAAATCGTCAGCTCGTCATTGGTGGCGACTAAATCGGTCTGGGTGGAATCCTCCATCGTGTCGATGTCAGTTTTCCATTCCAGATCACCCAAAAACCCACCACCCGGAAGGGCTGAAAAGTCGATCAGCATCGTTGTATACAAATCGCCCGCAGCCGGGCTCCCGGCCAAGTTTACGATGTCTGAATACGTAATTGAAATGTCATCAGACAAATCACTGTTTTCAGGGGACAGTTCAAATGGATACCCAATTTTTGAACCTGGCGTGGATCCGCCAAGCGGGTCACTGTCGAGGGTGGTCGTCGTATCGAATACCGAATTGGCAGGGGTCAGATCAATTTCAATCGAAGCCACAAGCTTGGTCGTCGAAAGCTCATGCCAATTGTCGCCGAAGAACATTTCGATGCCTGAGCCAGAGGCGCCGCCATTGGTGTAGGGATCCAATGCTTCCCATGTCAGAACCTCACTTGTCCCATCAGCATAATTGACAGTAACCCGGGCACCCTCCAAATCGACCCCGCGCGAGGCCGTATCGGCGCGAATCCCATAGATACTCTCGTAGGGGTCACCATCAAGCCGGGTAGTATCAATCGGGGGCATGGACTAAACCTTTGTTAGAGCTCTTGTCACAACGCAAATAATTTCTACACCAATCAACAAATTTTTCTGCGCGGCAATGGTTTGGCAAAATCATGTCAGCCGCCAGCCACGGGCCCTGCGCCACAAATTGCTCAGCTTGTTTTTAGGCTCCGTTTGCAGGACCGGTATCAACACCACCGGGGTCAGGCCGGTTTCACGGTGCATCTGAGCGGCGCTGCGCAGCACCGGATGGCGCAGCTCTTGGATAAAGGCCAATACAAGCGCCAGCATCGCCCCGGCCAGCGTGCCCAGAATAGCCAGTGCCTTGCGCCCGCCGGTGATCGGGTCTTCCGGCAAAACTGCCGGTTCGATCACCGTCAATCGCTCGGATTGATGGGTGGTTTCAAGGCGCAGCCCCACTTCTGCCTCGGTCCGTCGGGAAATGATGGCATCCAGAGAGGTCTGCAGTTGTTCTTGGCGCCGTGCAAAACCATCCAGCTCTCGTTCTACTTCCGGAGAAATTTCCAACGAGGCTTCCAGTTCTCTCTTCCGCTCGACCAACAGCACCCGCTGCGCCTCTAACGTGTCCAACTGCTCTTGAAAACCAGCCTGCATCCGTTGCGCTGTCGCGGGGCGCTCTGTGGCAGTCGCATATTCAGCGGCCCGGCGGATTTCAATCAGCTCGCGGGCGATGTCCAGCAGGCCACCATTGATAGGGATCAGTTCAGACCGGCGAAAGACGGCATCACCAGGGGACGTCACATTATTGGCCGTGCGGAAACTGGCAAGATTGTCCTCAAGTGTGTTCAGGTCATCAGTAAGAGAGACCTCTTGTTCGTTCAAAAAGGTCAGGGTTTCGCGGGCCAGCTCTGTGCGCGAATCTATACTCAGCTCGATTGTGCGGCGGGACAATTCATGTGCCACCTGCTGTGCCTGCTCCGGGGTTGGCATCTTGGCAATGAAGGTGAGAACCGAAATGGTACCATCATCGACAAAGCCTTCGCGCGCAGCGGCAACCCCTTCAATGCTGATCGACTCGCGCATCAGCGCCACCTTTTCCGCTGTTTTCAACTGCGGCAAATCTGCAAAAAGCCCAAATTTCTCAATAATTTCCAACACTGCGTCGCGGGTCATCAGGCGCTGCTGGATCAATTGCAATCGACGCGCAGACGAGCCCTCAACCGTGGAACTGGCAAGATCGTCCGCGATTTTCGGTTGGCTGATCTGGATCACTTCGGCGGCCTGATACAGTCTCGGCTGACGCGCCGCATACCACAGCGACACCAAGGCCCCCAGGAACACCACTTTGGCAATCAGGCCAGCCCGACGGCGCAGCATGTCCACAAAATCTTCGATCGAGAAAATCGGGCCCATTTATTGTCTCAACACCGTTATCCAAGGTCAATGACTGCCGGGATACGGCAGCAGTTGTGCTCTTTCCATCATGGCAAGCTGGCAAAACTATGACAGGCTCGGGCCGTTCAGCCGTTTTTCGAAGATCTGGCACGATTCAACACCACACCAAGCAATTCTGTATGACCGGCAAGCATCTTTTCACAGGCGGCCAAATGTGCGGCGGTGGTTTGGGTACTGTCCGACACCAGCAACACCCCATCCACCTGCGGCAAAAAGGCGGTCAGGTCGTCATATTCCAGCACCGGCGGCAGATCATAAATCACCACATCCGCAGCGGTCCGGTCGATCATGTCCTCCAGTGTCGCGGCGCAGTGACTGTCATGAAGGATTTCTGCAGCGTTGCGATCCGGGGCCCTGGTCAACCCCAGAGCCAAGGTATCGGTAGGACGGATCAAATGATCCTCCATCGCAAGGTCACCAGCTAGGAATCCAGGCATGTCACCGGGCTGGTTCAGCTTCAGCGCCTCGGCAACGCCGGGATGGCGGTGGTTCAAATCCATCAAAATTGTGCGGCTATGGGGCACACGCGCCAGGCTCAGCGCCAGATTGACCGCCGTGAATGTCGCGCCCGATCCCGCAGTTGGTGCGGCAATCGCAACCCGTTTCCAACCCTTCGCCTTAAGCGTATGCAACAAGCGGGTGCGCAATAGGTCAAACGCCTTGGCCGCGGGGTCTTCGCGAAAGAAATTGACCAGCGGTGAGCGGTTCAACTGATGTTGGCGCACATCAATCGGCACCCGGCGCAAAATCTCCCAGGGTTCAGGAAGCCGCGCCGGCACGTGTTCGATGCGCGTCGGCGGTTCGGTATCAAGAAACTCGCGCAGCTCAGGCGCGTTTTCAATCACCGGATCCTGTCGCTTACCGCGACGACGACGGAATTTCTTAAAGCCCTGTTGGGTCATCGCAATATCGGCGTCCTCCAACCCAGTGGTCACAAAATCTTTCATGCCCTGCCCTCTATACCTAAGGTATCACGAAATGGGGTCATCACAAATTGAACGTATGGTAAACGCCCGATGCCAGCAGCTCTGTGGTGCAAGATCAATATCCCGTCCCCCGAAAAACCACACCAACGGTACGAAACATCAATGCTAGATCACTGCGCAGTGACAACGTCCGACCATAAACCGCATCAATCTGCGCCCGGTGAGAGAAGTGGCTCTCGTTGCGGGCCGACACCTGCCAAACACCGGTAATCCCCGGTTTCAGCGCAAAATAGGACCGCGGGTCACCATACAGGGTCAGTTGCTCAGGCATCATCGGACGCGGGCCAACCAGGCTCATGTCTCCCTTGAGCACATTAAGCAATTGCGGCAACTCATCCAGTGACGTCATCCTCAGGATCTTGCCGACCCGTGTAATGCGCGGATCTTTTTTCAGTTTTTGGGTTTCGTCCCATTCACGGCGCAACGCGGGATTGGCAGCCAGGCATTGCTCCAGCCGCGCATCCGCATCGCACACCATGGTCCGCAGTTTGAGAATGGAAAACCGGCGTCCGTTCAGACCCAACCGGTCCTGTCGATAAAATGGACGCCCTCCCTCAAACCAAAGGGCAAACGCACAAATCGCGATCACTGGCAGGGTCAGCGGCATAGTCAGTAGAACCAGAATGACATCCAATATCCGCTTCCCCAAGCGGGCATAGACATCCGTCGCCACATGGCCAAACGGTTGTTCAAGTGTTGGTTTAACACGGGAGTGCGAACCATTGATATTATCTGGCGTCAAACTCCAGGACTGGATCAAACGTCCCGCCTCTACCGGCAATCCCTGTCCTGCGGCGACCCCTCTCACCTGGGCCATTTGCATTGAAGAGGCGATAATCCTCTTGTGCACAGTATCTTCCAAGCCATCCCCCTATCGGCAGCTAAGAAGCCACCAAGTCAAGATGAGCACCGCCTTACGGCGGGTCATTTTCAAATTTCTATTGCCCCGGTGCAGCAGCTACCGGGCGTACTATCTCAGTGAGTGGATCAGGATTAAGTCGCACCCCCATGCGGCCCATCCCCCCCGGGCATAGTCAGGTCAAAACTGCACCTGATTATGCTCAATCTGAAGTTAACATGTGTTAAGTCAAATTTTAGAAATATGGTGAAAAAGGACGGCTTTAGCTCAAATTAGCCATATTTTGCCTTATTCCCCGGCTCATCAGGAAACAAAATCAGGAATTCGGCGGGATTGTCTCTGCGGGGCCCTTACAAGGGCATGGAATCAATCAAAAAACATGCACACTGCTAGGTTGTGCGACGCGCCCAATTACAGCCCTGAATGGCTTCATGTTCGCAGTTTGAACAGGGGTCATGCAGAGGCTGCCTTTGACAATTCAATGTGTAAGTTGATGTATGGTTTGCCACAGCACCATCGACACGACAGGCCCGCAACATTCCCTCACATTTCGGAGCAACTAAAGGCAGGGGTCATACGGTGTCCAGCACAAAAGCTTGCAGCCACGGGGCAATTGTCTAACTTGGCGTCACCATCCACCACCCCACCTCTGTTGCCATGAAAATCACCTATAAGACCCATTGGCCGCAGATTCCCTTATCGCCAGCTTGCGAGCTTTAGAATTTTGATGACACCAGACAGCTATACCGCCCATTTTGTGCAGCGCCACCAATGACCGCACCGGTGATTGACGCCGTGGTGATCGGACGAAACGAAGGCGCACATCTGCTGGCTTGCCTCGCGTCACTGCAAGATCAGGTCCGCCAATTGGTCTATGTGGACAGCGGCTCAAGCGATGGCTCGGTGATTGCCGCGCGCGACATGGGGGCCAAAGTGGTGGAACTGGATATGTCACGCCCGTTTACCGCCGCCCGCGCCCGCAACGCCGGGGTCGCCGAACTGGGTGACGACTGTTCGCTGGTGCAGTTTGTCGATGGTGATTGCACAATAGATCCAGACTGGATTCCAAACGCCAGCTCATTTCTTCAGGATCATCCGGATGTGGCGGTGGTCTGCGGCCGCCGACGCGAGCGGTTCCCGGACGCCTCTGTTTACAACGCCCTGTGTGACCGGGAATGGGACACCCCAGTGGGCGAGACCAAGGCCTGTGGGGGCGATGCGCTGATGCGGCTGGCGCCTTTTCGACGGCTGGGTGGCTACCGCGAGTCCCTGATCGCCGGCGAAGAACCAGAGCTCTGCCTGCGGCTCCGGTCAGCAGGTTGGCGCATCTGGCGCCTGGATTCCGAGATGACGTTGCACGATGCGAAAATGCTACGGTTTGCCCAATGGTGGACCCGTGCCCGGCGCGCCGGATACGCCTTTGCCGAGGGCGCCACGCTCCACGGCGCGCCACCGGAACGGCACTGGGTAACCGAGGTCCGCCGGGCCCTGCTCTGGGCTCTTGGCTTACCGCTGGCAGTTGCACTGTCCACTTTAATGACCAGCTGGATGCTGCTGGCCCTGCTGATCTACCCGGCGCAAGTCCTGCGCCTGTCGCGCCGGATGGGGTCGCCAGCAGCCTTGTTCAATGTACTGGGAAAATTCCCCGAGGCGCTGGGGGTGGCAGATTATCACTGGCACCGGGCTTTGGGACGGCGACGGCACTTGATCGAATATAAGTGATGTGAACCCCCAAGGGTATTATGTGGCAAAAGGTCCGCGTCCTACTGACGACCGGCAGACGGCGGGCGCTTACGTAAAAGCCAGGCCTGCCGGAACTGCCCCGGCAGAATGGCAAAGCAACGCGCATAGCGCGGCACCATTCGCATCGGACTGCTCACGATTCGCCACAGCCATTCCAATGCCAACCGGCGCATCCACACCGGCGCCCGGTGTTGATGCCCCCCCAGAAAATCCAGCCCCGCCCCAATAGAGGCAAAGCCAACGCCGGGGGACAGCTGCCGACCGCGGGCGGCAAAAATCTCTTGCTTAGGGGCTCCCAGTGCCAGGAAACACAGCCCAATTCCATCGCCGTTCAATTGCTGCAAGATATGCCCCGCCTCCTCGCCCATGGGATCAAACACCCCCGACGGCGCAAGACGCATCGCAATGTTCAGGCCTGCAACCTGCCCTTGCAGGATACCCGCCGCATCCTCCAGCGCCACCTGCGTACTGCCCACCAGTGCCACCGGCACCTGGGCCTGCGCCGCCAGCTGGCACAGCGGCAGGATCATGTTGGCACCCTGCATCAGGTCCACTGGCTGGCGCGCCAGCCGGGACATCCAGACAATCGGATGGCCATCTGCCACCACCAGATCCTGGGTCGCATAGGCGTCCAGAAATCCCGGCGAGGCGGCCATTTTGACCAGGTGATCCAGATTGACAGTCGCCAGAGCAAACCCCTGCCCACTCGCAAATCGCTGCCGAAGCTCAGCCTCCAGCGCAGCCCAAGTGGGCACATTGATCGCTATTCGCTGTCCATGGAACATGAAGTGCACGCATTTCTCTCCGTTATCTTATCATTTCAGGCCTAGGCTAAAGCCGCCGCGGTGCAGGGCAACACCCCTAATGGCCTAAACCGTTGTTTCCTTGCCATGACTGAACCCTAGCAAACGAATGGGGCGGGACTTGGGCTCATAGAACCGCTAAGTTGCCTCAATCGCGATGAACCAACAGGTTACCCTGCAAATGCCTAACACTCTGGCCTATATGATGCTGATGGCTTGGCCACTGGTGACCCTGTGGCTGTTTCGCCGAACAACACTGGAACGCGCCATCATATGGAGCATGCTGACAGGCTACCTGTTGCTGCCGCCACTGGCTGAATTCGATCTCCCACTGGTCCCGAGTATGGACAAATCAACGATCCCATCGGTGGTCACGTTTCTGATCTGTGTCCTGGTGATGAAAAAGCCGGTCTCGCTGTGGCCACGGCACCCGGCTACGCGGCTGCTGGTGGCGGGGTTTGTGCTTGGTGTGATTCCCACGGTCTTCACCAACGGCGATCCAATCCTGTTTCGGGTGATTGAAAACTCAGATCCTGTCATCTTTACCACCAACGCCCTGCCGGGGCTGCGCTGGCGGGATCTTGGCGCGGTGATGATCGGCCAGATCATTGTATTGCTGCCCTTCTTCCTGGCCCGTCAGTACCTGTCGACCGAAACCGGACTGCGGAACCTCCTGTGGGCGCTATTGCTGACCGGCCTAGCCTATTCCCTTCCCGCGCTCATCGAAATCCGGCTTAGCCCACAGATCAACATTTGGGTCTACGGGTTTTTCCAGCACAGCTTTGAACAGACGATGCGCAATGGCGGCTTCCGCCCCATCGTGTTTCTGCCACATGGGCTGTGGCTGGCGTTCTTCTTCATGTCATCCGTACTGGCTGCAACGGCCCTGACACGGGCCGCACAAAGCGGCGACCGGGTGCGACTTGCAATGGCAACCCTCTATTTGTTTTGGGTGCTCATATTATGCAAAAGCCTGGGGTCGCTGCTCTATGGGCTGGCCTTCACCCCGGTTGTCGCACTGGCCCCCCTGCGCTGGCAAATCCGCATTGCAATGTGCCTTGCACTGATAGCAGTGATCTATCCAATGCTGCGCAATCTGGGGCTGGTGCCCACCGACGCAATCCTGGCCCAGGCCGAGGCCATTAGCACCGAACGCGCAAATTCGCTGGGGTATCGACTCGAGAATGAGAGGGTCCTGCTGGCCCGTGCGGCGGAAAAACCATGGTTCGGCTGGGGCGGCTGGGGTCGCAATTTGGTACATCACATCGAAACCGGACAAATCCTGTCGATACCCGATGGTCGCTGGATCATTGTCTTTGGCACATTTGGCTGGCTTGGCTATATCGCCGAGATGGGCCTGCTGGCGGCCCCATTGGTGCTCCTGGCAAGCGAGATGCGGCGCAAGCAAGGTCTTGGCATCTCGCCCTACGTGGCGCCCATTGCCCTGCTGCTTGCGATCACTATGCTGGATATGCTGCTGAACGCCACTCTGATCCCCTTTACCTGGCTCTGCGCCGGCGCGGTGTTCGGCTATGTCGAAAGGCTGCGTTATCCGGATTTGACCGCCTCCAAATCGGCGTTGTTCGGCGGCACTCAGGCCCTGGACGGCTCCCCTAAATCAGGCCAGCGCAGTGTGATGTAATGCCCCATTCTCTCCACTTTCCCGGCCCAATTGAACACATAAGTTTCATATTTGAGCCGTATAAGTTTACGAAATTACATCTCTTGAGGTGGGGGGAAACTGAGATACATAACCCTCCGATCGACAAACAATTGAATTCACACCGGGATCACCCGGATTGGTCAATATTTCGTCCTTTGGGTTGGTCACAATAGCTTTGGCAGCTATCGTTGTGACGGGCCTATCGGCACCTGAGTAAGGGTTATTTGGTCTGAACATGAAGTCGCATAATACACCGTTTCGGTCTGGTGGCGCACCTGTCGGAGACATCGCAATTGTCGGCCAATCGGTCTGCGTTCCCGGTGCCCATTCGGCCGCTGAATTCTGGACCAATCTGAAAAATGGTGTAGAATCGATCACCGTTCTGGATGAGCAGGCCTTGCGAGAGGCCGGTGAACGCCCGCAAACCCTTGCCGATCCCAATTATGTCCCCTCCGCTGCATTGTTGCAGGGCTATGATCAGTTCGATGCCGACTTCTTTGGCTTCAGCCCAAAAGAGGCGGCCATTCTGGACCCTCAGCACCGCAAATTCCTCGAGGTGGCCTGGTCGGCGATGGAAGATGCAGGCCATCCCCCCGAAAGCATTGCTGGACCTATTGGCGTCTATGCCGGCTGCGGCATGGGCAGCTATTTCTACTTCAACATCTGCTCAAACCCACATCTGGTTGATGATGTTGGCATGTTCCTGCTGCGCCACACCGGCAATGACAAAGACTTTATGGCAACCCGGGTCAGCCATGTATTCGACCTGCACGGGCCCTCGATCAATCTGCAGACCGCCTGTTCGACCTCACTGGTGGCGGTGCATTACGCCTGTAAGTCCCTGCGCGAGGGCGAATGCGACATGGCGCTGGCCGGCGGCGCAACCATCGAGCTGCCACAGGGCCGCGGTTACCTGTATAAAGAAAATGAAGTCCTCAGCCCCGATGGCCATTGCCATGCATTTGACCACCGCGCCCAGGGCACGGTGTTTGGCTCCGGCGCCGGGGTCGTGGTGTTGCGGCGATTGGAAGATGCCATTGCCGACGGCGACCACATCTGGGCCGTTATCAAGGGGTCGGCGGTCAATAATGACGGCGCGGCCAAGGCGGGATATCTGGCCCCCTCGGTTGATGGCCAGTCCGCAGCGGTGCGCATGGCGCTGCAGGCGGCGGATGTGCCTGCCGATACAGTGGACTACGTCGAATGCCACGGCACCGGCACCTATCTGGGGGACCCGATCGAGGTCTCAGCCCTGACCGAGGCCTACCGCGACAGCACCAGCGAGATCGGGTATTGCCGCATTGGCTCGGTCAAAACCAACATCGGCCATCTGGACACCGCAGCTGGCGTGGCCGGGCTGGTGAAGACCTCACTGGCCCTGAAACACCAACAAATCCCGCCCTCTTTGGGCTACGAGGCACCAAACCCGGCGATTGATTTTGACGGCAGCCCGTTCCGCGTCAATGACACCCTGCGCGACTGGACCTCGCACAAAGGCCCACGCCGGGCCGCGGTCAATGCATTGGGCGTCGGCGGCACCAACGCCCATATGGTGTTGGAAGAGGCCCCCACCCGCGCGCCCTCCGAAGACAGCGATTTCCCGTTCCACATCCTGTGCCTCTCTGGCCGGACCAAGACGGCGCTGGACGGCAATGCCAAATTGCTGGCCGCTCACCTGCGGGCCAACCCCGATCTGGACCTTGCCGATGTGGCCTGGACCCTGAAACAGGGCCGTCGCGGGTTTTCCAAACGCCGGGTGCTGGTGGCCGAAACCACGGCCCAAGCCGCCGCCTTGCTGGAAGACAATGACCCACGCCGGGTATTCAGCCACGATCACCTGGGCCCCACCCCCGAGGTGGTGTTCATGTTCCCCGGTGGTGGCGCTCAATTCACCGGCATGGGGCGGGACCTGTATGAAACCGAGCCCGAGTTTGCCGATTACATGGACCGTGGGCTGGACCACCTGCAAAAACAGCTCGACTATGACATCCGGGCGCTGTGGCTGCCGGAACCAGAAAACAAGGCAGAGGCCGACGCCCAACTGACCAAACCCTCGGTGCAACTGCCGCTGATCATGATTGTCGAATATGCACTGGCGCAGCTGTGGATCAGCTGGGGCGTGAAACCTGCCGCCATGGTGGGTCACTCCATGGGCGAATGCACCGCCGCCTGTCTGGCCGGTGTGCTCAGCTTCGAGGATTGCATCGATCTGGTGCTGCTGCGGGGACGCTTGTTTGACACCATGCCTGCCGGTGGCATGCTCAGCATTTCCTTGCCCCTGACCGAGGTGCAGGACATCCTCTCGGAGGATCTGGACATTGCGTCGGTCAACGCGCCAAACCTGACCGCAGTGTCCGGGCCGCAGGCGGCACTGGATGCCTTGTCGACCGTGATGAAAAGCCGCGACATTGACCACCAACGCATCCCCATCGATATTGCCGCCCACAGCCGGATGCTGGATGGTATTCTTGACGACTATCGCAATTTCCTGCGCGGGCTGGACCTGCAGGCGCCGCGCATTCCACTGGTGTCAAATCGCACCGGTGTGACCCTGACAGATGCCCAGGCCACCGACCCTGACTACTGGGTCGGCCAGCTGCGCAACACAGTCCATTTCGCCGACTGCATCGACAGTCTTGCCAAAGTTCCGGGCCGGGTCTTCCTTGAGGTCGGCCCCGGCAAAGCGCTCAGTTCGCTGGCGCAGATGGCCCCTGATGTGCTGCCCACACAGGTGCTTAGCAGCCTGCGACACCACAATCAGGACATCGCGGATGACGCCTATTTCTTTGGCGTCATTGGCCGTCTCTGGGCCTGCGGAGTCGAGGCAGACTGGGATCAGATCTGGGGCGAAGCACGGCGCCTGCGCCTGCCATTGCCAACTTATGCCTATCAACGCAGCCGCTATTTCATTGAACCGGGCCAACAGTCACAGACCCTGGACATGCCCCTGCCCGCCCGTCACGATGATATCGCCGATTGGGGCTATCGCCCTGCCTGGCGGCCGCGTCTGGCCGATTGCGATGTGAATGTTGACAGTGAACTCGCCACTGCACCGCAAACCTGGCTGATCTTTGAAGACGACACCGGAACGGCGTCCGCTGCGGCTGACAAATTGCACGATGCCGGTCACCAGGTCGTCCGGGTCCGCCCCGGCGACAGCTATGCCAAGCTTTCGGATACCGCCTACGTGCTGCCGCCCGAGCAAGGGCGCTCGGGCTATCAATCGCTGCTGGCCGATCTTGAGATGGCAGGCCTGCTACCAACCCGGATCGCCCATTTCTGGCTGGTCACCCGAACCGAGGTCTTCCGTCCCGGATCCTCATTCTTTGACCACAATCTTGAGGTTGGGTTCTATTCCCTGACCGCGCTGGCACAAGAGCTGGGCAATATCGACCTGCCCGAACAGCTGCACATCAGCATTTTCACCACTGGCGCCGCCCAACACAGCGACGAGCCGCTGCCATACCCTGAAAAATCTCTGGTTGCTGGCCCGGCTGGTGTGATCCCACGCGAATTACCCGGCCTGACCTGCTCCACCGTGGATATTGAACTGCCTCATGCGCCCTCGCGCTGGCAAAGCCTTTTGGCCAAGCCAGAGGTCGAGGACATAACCCCGCGCCTGCTCGAGGAACTGCTGGCCGAACCTGAAAACCTGACGGCCCTTTGGCGGGGTGCCAAACGGTTTGAACAGGTCTGGCGGCCAGCCCCCCTGCCCCCAGTGGATGTCCCACCGTTCAAAACCGGCAGTCACTATTTGATTACCGGCGGCTATGGTGGCATTGGCCTGACCATCGCGGCGGATCTGATGCGGGCCCATAACGCCAATGTGGTGCTGATCTCGCGCTCTGGGCTGCCCGCCCGCGACAGCTGGGAGGGCTATCTGCATTCCCATAGTCCCGCCAACCGCACGGCCATGCGCATTCGCGCTGTCATGGCGCTCGAAGCCATCGGCACGGGCCGGGTGCTGCCGCTGGCGGCAGATGTCTGCAACAGCGGTCAGATGCGCGCGGCTGCGACCGAAGCCGAGGCAGAATTTGGCGCCCTCACCGGTGTCATTCATGGTGCGGGCCACATCAACGATGGTCCCATTCTGGCCAAGACAGAAACTCAAATCGCCGAGGTCTTTGCCCCGAAAATCAGCGGCCTGCGGGTGCTGGACGCAGTGTTCCCCGATGGCACGCTGGATCTGATGGTGCTGTTTTCCTCATCCTCGACCGCAACGCGTCCGGCTGGGCAGATCGATTATGTTGCCGCCAATGAATACCTGAACGCCTGGGCCAAGCACCGCAAAGGCGGCAAAACCCGTGTGGTGGCCCTGAACTGGGGCGTCTGGAGCGACACCGGCATGGCCGCCGAGGCCATGGCCGCGCGGATGGGCGGCGAGGGCCCGTCTGAGCGCAGTGCCTGCACCCAGGCTTTGCTGCAAACCCAGGGGTTTGATGCCTTTGGCAACCGCATCTTTGCCTCAGACTTTACCGGTCGGGGCGACTGGCTGCTTAACGACCACCGCACGCGGGATGGGACCGCGCTGGTCCCCGGCACCGGCTATATCGAACTGGCCGCCGAGGCGCTGACCGCACAGGGCGTCACGGGGCCATACGAAATACGCGATCTCTATTTCCTGCGACCACTGCAGGTCCAGGATAAGACCCCGCGTGAGGTTCTGATCCGGCTTGAGGCCAATGAAGACGGCTATGGCTTTGCGGTGCACAGCGCTGCGCAACAAGGCTATGCCCTGAACGCGCAGGCGGCGCTGGTGCTGACCCCAGATGCCATCCGCCCTGAGCCGCTCAACCTGGCTTTGATCGCTACACAATGTCCGCAGGTGACACCGGGCGGCAAGGAGCGGTTGCGCTCGCCTCAGGAACAGCACCTGACGTTTGGGCCGCGCTGGCATGTTTTGACCCAAACCGCACTCGGTGACGGCCAGGGCCTGGCCCATCTTGCCCTGCCAAAGATTGCGCAGAACGATGGGACCATTCTGCATCCGGGCCTGCTGGATCTTGCCACCGGCTGGGCGATTGATCTGGTGCCCAGCTATGGCGGCAAAACCCTGTGGGTGCCGGTCTCATATGGGGCGATTCGGGTGTTTTCCCCGCTTGGTTGTGACATCCGCAGCCATATGCGGCTGACGGACAGTCAGTCCGATGGCTTTGCCACCTTTGACGTCACTCTGACCGACCCCAATGGCACCGTGCTGGTGGACATCCAGGGCTTCCAGATGAAACGTCTCGACGGCGCGCTGAACTTCTCAGGCTCCGATGACCCCGACAGCAGTGCCGCCAAACTGGGGCTCTCTGCCACCCGCACCACTCAGCCGCTCTCCCCCGAGGAACAACGGCTGCAACTGAACATCGCCAACGGCATTGCGGCCAAAAACGGCGCCGAGGCCATGACCCGGGCCTTGGCGACGGGCCTGTCACAGGTGGTGGTGTCGTCACTGGACCTGCCCGCGCTGATCACCCAGGCGGCCCAATCCGCGGCCCCGGCTGGCGACGAGACGCAAGAGTTCGAGCGCCCCGACCTGGACACCGACTATGTCGCCCCCCGCAATCCGGTCGAAGAAACCCTCGCGACCAGTTTTGCCACCCTTCTGGGGGTATCGCAGGTCGGCACCGAGGACAGTTTCTTTGATCTCGGGGGTCACTCACTGATCGCGGTGCGGCTGTTTGCGCAGATCAAGCGGACATTCGACGTGGAATTCCCGATTTCGGTGCTGTTTGAGGCCCCAAGCGTCGCCAAACTGGCCGCGCTGATCATCCAGCGCACCGGTGGCGGCATCACCAGCGACGACCCTGTGCAGGACGATGGACAAGCCGGCGATCAAGCACCGGCATTCAAACATCTGGTCACATTGCACCCCGGCGACGGCACCGGCCGCAGGCCGTTCTTTTTGGTCGCAGGCATGTTCGGAAACGTGCTGAACCTGCGTCATCTGGCCCAAATGGTGGGGCGCGAGCGGCCCGTCTATGGGCTGCAGGCCCGTGGCTTGATCGGCGATGAAGCCCCCCATACCAGCATGGAAGAGGCCGCACGCGACTATCTGGCAGAACTGCGCCAGATCCAGCCCGACGGCCCCTATCTGCTGGGCGGCTATTCCGGCGGTGGCATCACCGCCTATGAAATGGCGCGTCAGTTACAAACACTTGGCGAAGACGTCCCCATGTTAGCAATGCTGGATACCCCGCTACCGGTCCGGCCCGCGTTGAACCGGCGCGACAAGGCCATCATCAAGGGTCACCTGCTGCGCAGCAAGGGGCTGTCCTATCTGTCCGAATGGGCCGTGGCGCGTGTACGTTGGGAATTTGAAAAACGCCGCTCCCGTCCCAGTGACACCAACCCGAATGTGGACTTCAACAACCACAAAATCGAGGCCGCCTTCCGCGAGGCACTGGACGGTTATGACCTGCAACCACGGCAAGGCCCGCTGACACTGTTCCGGCCCCAACTTGACCGCATGTGGCAGGTCTCGGACGGGCAATGGGTCAGTGAAGCACGCGAATATGTCTTTGACGACAACAACTGGACCCCTTGGGCACCGCAAACGCAAGTGGTCGAGGTGCCGGGCGATCACGACAGCATGGTCCTGGTGCCCAATGTCTCGGTTCTTGCCGAACACCTGCAAGACCACATCAGGCGCGCCGAGATCAAACCAGATACGCCTCCAGCCAGCTCCGACGATTGGCCCCCCGCAGCAAGCGCTGCTGAATAGTTCAGAAGGTCTCTATGACACACCCAACGATCCTGACCATCATCCTGAATTACCGCACGCCCGAGCTCACACTGCGGGCGACCGAAGCCGCACTGCGCGAGATGCAGGATCTTCTGGGCGAAGTGGTGATTGTTGACAACTGCTCTGGTGATGGGTCGTTCGAAACCCTCACCCATGCGGCCCAGACACGCGGATGGTTAGACGGTGCCCGGCTCAGGGTGATCCAGTCACCCCGCAATGGCGGCTTTGGGGCCGGGATGAATTTTGGCATGGCGGCCGGTCTGTCAGACGGATCACAACCCGATTATTACTATCTGCTGAACTCGGATGCCTTTCCAGAGCCTCAGGCAATACAACACCTGCGGGACTTTCTGACCAACACACCCAAGGCCGGCATGGTTGGGTCCTATGTGCGCGGTGTCGATGGCACCCCACATGCCACCGCCTTCCGGTTTCCCTCGATTGCTGGCGAATTTGAATCCGCTGCCCGCACCGGGGTGATTTCACGACTGCTCAAGGCGTCAATTGTCGCCCTGCCGATCCCAACATCTGAACTTCAGGTGGACTGGACCGCCGGTGCCAGCCTGATGATCCGACGCCAAATGATCGAATCCATCGGCAATTTTGACGAGACCTTCTTTCTGTATTTTGAAGAAACCGACCTGTGCCGCCGCGCCGCCCGGGCGGGATGGCACACCCATTACCTGCCGGTCAGCGAGGTGCAACATGTGGGATCTGCCTCAACCGGGATGAACGACTGGGCGCGGGTGCCCTCTTATTGGCTTGATTCAAGGCAGCACTATTTCTGCAAAAACCACGGACGCCTCTACGCCGCAGCCGCGACCCTGGCCCTCTGGGCTGGCGGTATGATCTGGCAATTGCGGCGGCTGATCTCCAACAAGCCTCGGCGCGACCCGCCCCGCTTTCTGCGTGATCTGATCATCCATGCCCTGCGCCGGGCGCTGCCCGTTGCCCGCCGCGCGCCACGTGACCCACATTTGACCGATGTCCTACCGGAGGATTTGAAATGAGCCCGTTTTCCTGTGTTGTCATTGGCAATGAATCGCTTTTGATTGGCTGCGCCGAGGCACTGTTGCGGCGCGGTCATGACATCCGGGCCGTTGTGTCAACCGACCCGGCCATCCGCGCCTGGGCGGCAGACAAAAAGCTGGTTCAGCACGACAGCACCACCAGCCTGACGGATGGCTTTGACTGGCTCCTGTCGATTGCCAACCTGAACCTGATCCCCGATGCGGTGCTGGCGAAACCGGCCCAGGGCGCGATCAATTTTCATGACGGACCCTTGCCACGCTATGCCGGCCTCAACACGCCGAACTGGGCGATAATCAACGGCGAAACCGCCCACGGTATCACCTGGCACATGCTCGAGAGCGGCGTCGACACGGGCGATATCATCGCCCAACGCCTGTTCGACATCAGCGGTGACGAAACCGCCTTTAGTCTGAACTCAAAATGCTATGCCGCCGCAATCGACAGTTTCGCCGAGGTGATCACCCAGCTTGAAACAGGCGCGCCGGACCGCCAGCCTCAGGACCTAAGCCAGCGCAGCTATTTTGCCCGCGCCGACCGCCCTGCTGCGGCGGGTCGATTGGATTTCACACAGCCAGCGGCAAAGCTGTCCAGACTGGTGCGCGGTTTGGATTCTGGCGACTACTGGAACCCTCTCGGCACCGCCAAAATTGCCGTCAAAGACCAAATTTTACTGGTCGGCTCCGCCACTGTGACCGATCAAATCGGGGCATCAGGCACGGTTCTGGAGGTCACCAAAGACGCTCTCACCGTTGCTTGTGGGACCGGTACAGTGACACTGGGCGGTCTGACATCACCCGAAGGATCCGCTGTCAGACCATCGGATCTATGCCAGCCCGGCGATGTGCTCGCCTCTTTGGCCGCTGAAACAGCCGACGGGCTGACACAGAAAATCGCCAGCACCCAAGCCGGGGAACACCACTGGAGGCAGGCCCTCAAGGCGATGAAACCGGTGCGGGTTCCCCTGGCACAGGACCGTGATGAAACTGGCTATGACATCCACGAAATCCCTCTGCCCAAGGGCCTGAGCCCGCAACAAATACAGGCGGCAGTCCTGGCCTGGGCCCTGCAGGGTACCGGTGATGATCTGGGCGACGTGGCGCTCTCCACCGCCCAGCTGACCGCCGCGTCCCTGCCCGGGCTGATCTCGGCATGGGTGCCATTGCAGGCCAGCCGCAACGAGCCACTGGCGGAACTGTTGCCCCGCTTGCAGGCGGATCTGGCCAGGATCAACACACTGGGCGGTTTTGCCGCCGATCTGCCGGCCCGCGACCCGGACCTGACGGCGCAGGACAGACCCGCTATTGGCTTGATGCTGGACCAGGATGCCCCGATCAAAGGCTGCGCCGCAACGCTGGCTGTAACGGACAATGCCGCCACTCTGCACATCAACCGCGCCCGCCTAGGTGCCGCCGAGGCATCCTTGCTCGCCGCCCGCCTGATCGCTGCCTTAAAGGCGGTATCCGGCACTGACGCCCAGTCCTTGTCTGACCTGGCAATCCTGCCCGATGAGGAACGCCGCCAGATCATCACTGACTGGAACGCCACCACCTGTGACTATACCGCAGACCAGACCATCCACGCCGGTTTTGAGGCTCAGGTCAGACGCAGCCCGGATGCCTTGGCGCTGGTCTATGAAGGTCAAAGTCTCAGCTATGCGACGCTCAACGCCCAGGCCAACAGGGTGGCGACACAGCTGCAGGACTTGGGGGTCAAACCCGGCAGCCATGTTGGCCTTTATGTGGGGCGCTCACCGGAACTGGTGATTGCCGCGCTGGCGGTGATGAAGGCAGGCGGCGCCTATGTGCCGCTGGACCCTGCCTATCCCGCAGATCGCATTGCCCACTACCTGCGCGACAGTCAGGCCCAGGTGGTGATCACCCAACAGGCGCTGCACGACACCCTGCCACCTTCGGGCGCGCAAATACTGGTGATCGACGCCTTGACGCCCGCCGATGTCACACAATCGAATGTGGATGGCGGCGCCACGGCCCGGGATCTGGCCTATCTGATTTATACCTCTGGTTCCACCGGCACCCCCAAGGGCGTGATGCTGCGCCATGGCAATGTGGCGAACTTCTTTGCCGGCATGGATGACCGCATTCCACATCAGCCCGGTGACACCTGGCTGGCCCTGACCAGCCTCTCGTTTGATATCTCGGTGCTGGAACTGTTCTGGACCCTGTCGCGCGGCTTTAAACTGGTGCTGTCCAGCGAAGAAAGCCGGTTGAACCTGTCCAACGGTCCCATCGCGATATCCAACCGCAAGATGGATTTCAATCTGTTCTATTGGGGCAATGACGACGGACCGGGGCCGCAGAAATACAAGCTCCTGCTGGATGGCGCACGCTTTGCCGACGCCAATGGGTTCAATGCCGTCTGGACCCCGGAACGGCACTTTCATGCCTTTGGTGGCCCCTACCCCAACCCTTCGGTCACCGGGGCAGCGGTGGCGGCTGTCACTGAAAATATCGGCGTTCGGGCCGGATCTTGCGTGGCCCCACTGCACCACCCGGCCCGCATTGCCGAAGAATGGTCGGTGATCGACAATCTGACCAATGGCCGGGCTGGCATTGGCTTTGCCTCGGGCTGGCAACCGGATGACTTCATCCTGCGCCCCGAAAACACGCCCCCCGCCAACAAGCCCGCGCTCTACGACGCCATCGAAACCGTGCGTAAACTGTGGCGTGGCGAGGAGGTCGAATTCCCCCGTCAGGACGGCAGTCCCCATGCGGTGGTCACGCAACCGCGTCCGGTGTCCAAAGAGCTGCCAATCTGGGTCACCACAGCAGGCAATCCCAACACCTGGCGCGAGGCAGGCGAGATCGGCGCCAATGTGCTGACCCACCTGCTGGGGCAAAGCATCGACGAAGTGGCCAGTAAGATCCGCATCTATCACGACGCCCTGCGCGCCGCGGGCCACAATCCGGATGATTTCACCGTCACCCTGATGCTGCACACCTATCTGGCCGAAACCCGCGAACAGGCGCGCGCCATTGCCCGCGACCCAATGAAGGACTACCTGCGCGCCGCCGCCGGGTTGATCAAACAATACGCCTGGGCCTTTCCCGCGTTCAAACGCCCCAAGGGCGTGAACAATGCATTTGACATGCAGCTGGACGGCCTTAGCCCAGACGAGCTGGAGGCCATTCTCGACTTTGCCTTTGAGCGGTATTTTGAAGATTCCGGCCTGTTTGGCACCGTCTCGGATGCCGTGGCACGGGTGGAACAGCTGAAACGCATCGGCGTGGACGAGGTCGCCTGCCTGATCGACTATGGGATCGCGCCAGATGTGGTCATGGAGGGGCTGAAACCACTGGCCGAGGTGTTGCACCGCTCCAATGCGCCTACGGAACTGGCCGCCGATGATTTCTCGCTGGCCGCGCAGATCATCCGCCACAACGTCAGCCATATGCAATGTACCCCGTCGATGGCGCAGATGATCACCATGAATGACGAGGCCCGCATGGCCTTGGGTCAACTGCAGCATCTGTTGCTGGGCGGCGAGGCCCTGCCCGGTGATCTGGTCAACAGCCTGCGTCAAACCACTCAGGCAGAGATCCATAATATGTATGGGCCGACGGAAACCACCATCTGGTCCACCGTGCAAACGCTCAAGACCATCCCATCCGGTATTGCCTCCATTGGCACCCCGATGGCCAATACCCGCACTTATGTTCTGGATGATCAGCACCAGCCGGTGCCCATTGGTGCGGCTGGTGAATTGTTCATCGGCGGTGATGGGGTTGCCGCAGGCTATTGGTTGCGCGACGACCTGACCGCCAGCCACTTTGTGCCAGACCCCTTTGTCGCCCCAAACGTCGACGGCGATGCGCGGATGTATCGCACCGGCGATCTGGTGCGCTGGCGCAAGGACGGAACACTCGATTTTCTTGGCCGCCGCGACACGCAGGTCAAAATCCGCGGCCAACGCATCGAACTGGGCGAGATCGAGGCCGCAATGGCGGATTTCACCGGCGTCACGGCCGCTGTGGTGGTGGCTCGCACTTTGGGCGAAAACCAGCAATTGATTGGTTACATCACTTCCACTGCCCCAGTTGACGAAATGGCGCTGCGTGGCAGTCTGGCGCTGCGGCTGGCCGATGTGATGGTGCCAGCCCATATCGTCACCCTGGATGAGTTTCCGCTGACTCCGAACAAGAAAATCGACCGCAAGGCGCTGCCGGATCCAAAACCCGCCCGTGCGGCCCAGAATGCCCCCGACACCGCACCGCTTGCCGCCGGGGCTCAGGCACAGGTTGCTGCAATTTGGGGCAGTATTCTGGGGGTCGAGACGATCGGACCGCAGGACAACTTCTTTGCGCTTGGCGGGCATTCGCTGCTGGCGGTGCAGGCCCATCGCGACATTCGCGCTGCAACCGGGGCTGCAAAACTGTCGATCACCGATATTTTCCGCTTTCCAACCCTGTCCGGCATCGCCACCCACTTGGATGGGCTGCTCGGCGGCACAACGGAGGCCGAAGACACACCTGATGAAGCGGCCGTAGCTGCAGCCGGGGCGGCCAAATCAGACACCATGTCGAAACGCCGTGCCATGCGCGAGAAACGCAAAGCCCGCTCCGGATGAGACGGCGCGGGTTTCTGGCTCTGCTGGCGCTGCTGCCCGCCCTGGGCGTCAAAGCCAAAGCGGTTCCGGCACTGTCGCCGCCAAATACCCCGATGAACCTGTTTCACCTCGGTCATTCGCTGGTTGGCGCCAATATGCCACATATGTTGGCGCAACTGGCCGGTGACGGTCATCGCTGGAACAGCCAGTTGGGCTCCGGAACCACGTTGAAACAACACTGGGACCCAGACGCGCCAATCCTGGATTTTGAGCGCGTCAACCAGCCGCCAGCCTACCGTGATGCGCGCGCGGCAATCGGCTCCGGTGACTACGATGCCGTGGTCCTGACCGAAATGGTCGAGCTGCGCGACGCAATCCGCTATCACAACTCCGCCAAATACCTGCGCCACTGGGCAGATCTGGCCCGCCAGGCCACGCCCAAGACCCGGATCTACCTGTATGAAACCTGGCATAGGCTGGACGACCCAGAAGGCTGGCTGACCCGCATAGACACTGACCTTGAGCCGCTGTGGCTGGGCAAGCTTCTGGGCTCTGATACCCGCCGCAATCCCGGCCACCCGGTCTATCTGATCCCCGGCGGTCAGGCGATGGCTGCCGTGGCGCGGGCCGCTGAGGCGGGACAGATCGACGGGTTGACCCGTCGCGACCACTTGTTCGCGCTTGACCCATCAGGCAATCAGGACATGATCCATTTCAATGACTTGGGCGCCTATGTGGTGGCCCTGACCCATTATGCAGTGTTGTACCATCGCACGCCTGCCGGATTGCCACACCGCCTGAAACGCGCCGATGGCAGTGCGGCGGATGCCCTGACCCTGACGGCAGCACGGCAAGTGCAGGACATCATCTGGCAGGTTGTCATTGCACAGCCCAGAACCGGAGTAACACCATGAGCTGGACCAGCATTCTTGGCTCGATTGTGATGATCGGCCATAGCCTGATTGGCCCTGAAAACCCACATGTGTTGGCCCCGCTGCCGACCGCAGGCAGCCCTGCCCCGGTCACAGTTGCCGCGCGGATCCCCACCGGGGTGCCGTTGCGCTACATCTGGAACGCCACAGGCAGCGCTGACACCCGCCCTGCCCTGCCCCCCGACGCAGCCGCCTTGCCGGACGACCAGTCCATAGCCCCGCTCAACAGTCAAACCGCCGACACCGCAGGGGTTGCCCCTGCGCCCCGCCCTCAGCCTATCGCAATCAACCTGGCCCCTGTCACCGACTGGAGCCCACAGGCCCCCTTTTTGGATCATTTCAAAACCGCCCGCCCCTGGATCGGCCATATCGCAGGCCAATGGGGCGGCATCCGGCATGAGGATCTGGCCACAGCCGGGCATCTGGACCCCAATGGCTGGCCCACCACCATCCCACCCGAGTTGGGCTCCATCGGCACCGTTATCCTGACCGACCTGCCTGAGACTGCCAGCTCATTGGCCGGTCGTTACCTACTGCGGTTTGACGGCACCGGCATCGTCGAGGTCTCAGGACGTGGAACAAACCAGCGCTATGGCAAGGGCGAAGTCTGGTTCGATTTCACACCCGGACCCGGCCTTGTACAGATCCGCATTCAACGCACTGACCGGCATAAAACCGGTGACTATGTCCGCAACATTACCGTGGTCAAACAGGAACACCTGGACGCCCATGCCAATGGCGCCCTGTTCAACCCGCTATGGCTGCAACGATTGGATGGATTTTCGGCACTGCGGTTCATGGACTGGATGGCGACCAATGACTCTACCCAGATCAGCTGGGACGAACGGCCGACACCCAGTGATTACACATGGGCACGCAACGGCGTCCCCGCCGAAGTCATGCTTGCGCTGGCCAATCAATTGGGCACAAATCCCTGGTTCACCATGCCGCACGCCGGTGATGACACATATTTCCGCCAGTTTGCCATGCTCGTCGCGGCTGAATTGGACGATCGTCGCAAGGCCTATGTGGAATATTCCAATGAAGTCTGGAACTGGCAGTTTGCACAGGCTCGCTGGGCCGACGATCAGGCCCGCGCCCGCTGGGGCAAGGATAATCTGTGGATGCAGGTCTATGGCGGACGCGCCGCTGAAATGTCGCAAATCTGGAGCCAGGCCTTTGGCGCCCGGGCCTCGGATCACCTGGTGCGGGTCCTGTCAACGCAGACCGGCTGGCTGGGGTTAGAGCAACAGATCCTAGAGGCCCCGTTATGGGTGGCTGAACACCCCGACCGACACGCCCCCGCCGATTACTTCGATGCCTATGCCGTCACCGGCTATTTTGGCCGCACCCTCGGGCTTGAGGATCAGGCCGATAGGGTGCGGGGCTGGATCTCTGACAGCAGTACAGCCGCTGAACAGGCCGCCACGGCCCAGAACCTCAAGGGCGAAGCCCGCCAGGCCTTCGTCAAAGCGCATCAATATGATCTGGCCAGTCGCCAGGCCGCAGCGGCGCTGCGCGATGGGCGAATTTTAGGTGATCCGGCGGGGACCCTGACTGATCTGGTGGATCGCGTTCTGCCATATCATGCTGATATTGCCGCACAAAACCACCTTGATCTGATCATGTATGAAGGCGGCAGCCATGTGGTTGGTATCGGCCCCATGGTCAATGACGAGGCTCTGACTGGCTTTTTCACCCACTTCAATTATACAGCCGAAATGGGAGCATTGTATTCAGAGCTTCTGACCGGCTGGCAGGCCCTGGGAGGACAGATGTTCAACGCCTATGTCGATGTCTCAACCCCAAGCAAATGGGGCAGCTGGGGGGCTCTGCGCACACTCAGTGACGACAATCCGCGATGGGACGCAGTGGAGCGGGTGAAATGAGCCGGTTGATCACGGTGCTGATCCCGGCCCATAACGAGGCTGACTATATTACCGCCTGTTTGCAGGCGGTATTTGCCAGCAAGCCCCTGCCCAAAGGAATGACCGGCGAAGTCCTGGTGCTGGCCAATGGCTGCACCGACAGCACTGCGGAAATGGCCCGTAAGGTTCCAGCCGCCGAGGGATGGGCCCTGCGGGTGCTGGATATGCCTGAAGGCGGCAAACTGAAGGCGCTGAACGCCGGAGATGCCATCGCCAGGGGCGAGATCCTGATCTATCTGGATGCCGATGTGGTGGTTGACCCCTCCCTGATCCCCGAGATCGCCGTGGCGCTGGACAGGAATACTCCGGGGTATGCCAGTGGTCGCCCCGTGGTCGCCTCTGCAGACAGCTGGCTCACCCGCGCCTACGGACGATTTTGGCAGCAATTGCCGTTTGTCACGCAGGGCACACCGGGGTTTGGCCTGTTTGCCATGACCCGCGCCGGTCGACAGCGCTGGCAGGATTGGCCCGATATCATTTCCGATGACACCTTTGCCCGGCTCAATTTCACCCCGGTCGAACGCCTCTCTGTGACAGCGCGCTATCACTGGCCCATGGTCGAAGGACTGGCCAATCTGGTGCGGGTTCGGCGTCGACAGAATATCGGCGTCGAGGAAATAGGAAGCTATTTTCCTAAACTGCTGAAAAACAACGATAAAACAAGTTTTTCGTTGGGTGATTTACTGCGACTTGCAACCCGCGACCCGGTTGGGTTTGGGGTCTACGGGCTGGTGTCACTTCTGGTGAAAACACCCTTATTTCACAGCAAGTCCCGCTGGGTGCGCGGGCGCTAATCCAGTGGCTTCCCCAGCTTTGCCCTATATCAGCCGCCTGCCCTAACGCCGGTTTTCGGCAACAGCCTTTTGGAATAACGCCGCCAGTTTAGCTGCCTCCTGTTCGCTATCGTGGCGCTGCAAGACCCTGTCGCGTCCCGCCTGCCCCATTTTCACAACGGCATCATGCGGTGTTGCGGCCAATTGCTTCACCGCGTCCACCACTGCGCCGTAATCTCCTGCAGGCACCAGCCAACCGGTTTTTCCTGGCAGTACCAATTCCGGAGTCCCCGCCACAAACGTGGTGATCACCGGGCGGGCAGCTGCCATCGCCTCCATCACGACCATCGGCAAACCCTCCGCAAAGGACGGCAACACCAGCGCATGGGCTGCGGCCAGCTCTGTCTTTACATCGGCCTCGCTCAACCACCCGGTCAAAGTGATATTGTTCTGCAAGCCTCGCGCCGAAATCGCCGCCTCAAGATCAGCGCGCATCTCCCCGTCACCAATAAGCGACAGATGAATGTCGGGCAGATCCTTGACCAGATCTGCCATCGCTTGCACCAAAATCATTTGACCCTTTTGCTCGACAAAACGGCCAATCGAGACCAGCCGCAAAGACCCCTCAGGCACTGCAACAGGATTCTCAAACCGGGCTGGTTCAATACCACAATGCACCACCTTGATACGGTCCCAGTGCCCGAACCTGGCCCAACGGCTCAATTGACTGCGACCAAAGCTGCTGATCGCCACGGAAAAGGCAGCACGGTTTACCTTTTCCCCCAGCGACAGCGCTGATGGCGCATCAAACTCTTCGGGCCCATGGGTGGTGAAACTATAGCCAGGCCCGCCCATAGCCTGAACCAACATCACGACGGCGGTGGCATTGGTCCCAAAATGCGCATGCATATGGTCTACACCCTCGGCAAAACACCGTCGTTTCACCTGGGCCGCTTCCGCCAGATACACCAGATGCCGCAACACACCACGGTCTGAACCCCGCGCCAGTTTCAACGCAAGCCAAACAGCTCGCCAGATGCACCGCGGCGCGTGGGTGGCTTCGGCCAGTAAACCAAACAAAAGCCGCGCCGCGCCGAGTTTCAAAACATAGGTGGTGCGGGCAGCTTCTTCTTTGTCACCGGGATCTACAAGAGGCATATCAGATGAACGCATCGCCAGACGTAAGACCAGCACGCCCTGACGTTCCAGCGCCTGAACTTCACGGCGGATGAAGCTGTGTGATGGCTGCGGATAGGTGTTGAGAATATAGGCGATTTTCAAAGTGTTTGTCCGAATCTGCAGTAGCCGTCTGGGGCAGTGTAGAGGTGGTTTCAT